>JAFGAO010000199.1 GCA_016933615.1 Acidobacteriota bacterium | reverse complement strand
GTATCCGGGTCCAGGCGAGGCAGGCATCGATGCAGGGCATCGATGAATTCATCGTGCGCCTGTTGCACAAATTGAGCCGCCTTCCGGGTGTGCTTCCACCGTTGCACCGCCACGTTGGCCGTAAAGCGAACGTAAAACACGCTCTTTTTGGGGTCGCCCCCGGCTGCAAGCAATGGCAGAAGCCATGCTTTCAGAACGTCTTCAACCGACGGCTTTCTCCCTCTTCCGGTAAGTTCCCTGAGCCTTTTCATGCGTTCCCTGGCCAGGGGTTCGGAATAGGAACGGTAGACTTCATCGAACAGCTCCTGTTTGCTTCCGAAATGATAGCCGACCAGGGCTGAATTGACGCCCGCACGCGTCGCTATTTCGCGCACCGTCACCTCGCGGTATCCTTTTTCCGCGAACAGAACCCTGGCCGCTTTGAAAATCTTTTCTTTTGTTTTCATGTCGGTCTTCACCGGACCCTCCACACGATTCGGCTGTAGAGCGGGATCCATTACCGTATGGAGAAGGCCTTCTCCAGTCGTATGTCGCGCGACGAGCTGCCGACCATGACCTTATAGGCTCCGGGCCAGACCCGCCAGCCGCCGGTCCCTTCATCCCAGGCCGAGAGGCTGGCGGCGTCGAGCTCCATGGTCACAACCCGGCTCTCGCCCGGTCTGAGCCGCATTTTCTCAAACCCTTTCAACTGCTTCGGGGGCTCCGCGGCTTCGGGAGGGCTTCCCAGGTAGAGCTCGACCACTTCCGCGCCTTCGCGCGCTCCGGTATTCGTAATCCGGGCTTTGACCGTCACGCGGTTGCCGTCCCGCAGCTCCACCTGAAGATCGCTGTAGCCGAAAGTGGTGTAGGAGAGGCCGAATCCGAACGGGAAAAGCGGCTCCTGGTTTCTGGCGTCATACCAGCGGTAGCCCACGAGAACGCCTTCGGAATAGTGGACCGTCATCCCGTCGCCGGGATAATCGAGGAAATGCGTACCCGGGCCCTGGTCTTCGTTTGCAGGAAAGGTCATGGCGAGCTTTCCGGACGGGCTGACGTCCCCGAAGAGCAGGCGCGCGATCGAGCTGCCGGCTTCCTGGCCCGGATAGAAGGCTTCGATCACCGCGCCCACCTCATTCAGCCACGGCATGGAAACCGGGTTGGAGGTGTGCAGGATCACGATGGTGCGCGGATTGGCCGCGGCGACCGCATGAATGAGCCTGTCCTGGTCGCCCGGAAGCGCCAGCCTGATTTTGTCCTGGCCTTCTCCCATCCGTTCGGCTGCAAAAACGACCGCGACGTCGGCCTGCCCGGCCGCCCTGACGGCTTCGGCCAGCATACCGGGATCCGGGGGTTGCCATCCGAGCGTAAGCCCCGGACCGAGGATGGCGGAGGCATTGGAATATTTAACCTCTATCGGCACCGGACGCCGGGCTTTCAGGTCGATGGTTCCCTGAACGGTTTGACCGAAATCGGCCCGCATCATGGTCGCAACCGGCTTGTGATCGACATAAAGCTGCGCGGTTCCGGATCCTGTAAGAGAAAAGAGGTATGTCCCTTCCGAAGGGGGCATCAGGGTACCGGTCCATCGCGCGGACCAGACAATGCGGGGCGGCCTGGATGGAGGCGCCCCGGCGGGAGGCTTTGCCTGACTTGCGCCCGGCGCGGCTTCCGGGGAGGGTTCGCTCTTGGGCGATGGCTGTCGGTCGGCTCCCCCGGATGCGGCCGGCGGGGCAAGGTCCAGGGCGGCATACAATGCATCCGGCGGCCACTCGACATCCCGGACGCCCGGTTCCACGCGGGTTACCACGGGAAGCCCGGTCGCGTCTCCGCTTCTGAAATAACTTGCCTCCAGTCCCGAGCCTTGCCCCGATGGGGGCTTGAGAACGCTTTCCGGCACGGGAGGCAGCGGGCCGATTCCGGCCGTACCCTTGGCGTATGTTACCCGGACGGAACCGCCGGCGCGTTCCCTGATTGCGTCCAGCGGCACGCTTACGCGTGTGGCATAGACATGAGCGCTGCCGTCGAGTCCTATGGTAACGTTGGGACCGGCGTCGTCTCCGATGACGGCGATGGAACGGACGCGGGACGGATCAATCGGCAGCAGGGCGCCTTTGTTTTTCAGCAGCACGGCGCCTTCTTCCGCAACCGTGCGGGCGAGATCCTTGTGGCCGGTTGTGGAAACATCGGCTTCGGGGTCTCCCTGTGAGGGGGAATCGTAGATCCCCAGGCGGAAATAGGGCGTCAGGTTGTAATAGAGCATCCGGTCCAGGTCGGTCTCCGTCAGTTTCCCTTCCTCGATGAAAGAGCGGACCTCCCTTCCCCCCACGCGCGTGACTCCGGACAGGGCCCCGGTCAGGGGATCCCGAAGCGCGAAGGCCGCGTCCGGGGCGATGAACCCGTCGAATCCCCACCGGCGCAGATAGCCGAGCAGCTCCGGGTGATTGCACGCGAATCGGCCGTTCACCTGGTTGTAGGAGCACATGATGCCGCCGGTGCCGGCCCGCTCGACGGCGGCTTGAAACGCAGGCAGATATATTTCATGCAGCGCCTTTTCGGAAATCCTGGCATCGATGCCGGCATTGTCCGGGATAACGCCGCAGCGCGAATTTTCCTGGTTGTTGGCGGCGTAATGCTTCAGGACGGTCAGGACTTTCTGCCCGTTGAGCGCCTTGATTTCGGCAACGGCCATTTCCGCCGTAAGATAAGGATCTTCGCTGAAGGTTTCCCCGTTCCTGCCCCAGTGCCAGGTGCGCATGATATTGATCGTCGGGCCGAGAACCGAGTTGGAACCCTTGCCGGCGAACTCCTCCCCCAATGCCTTGCCGTACTGCGCCGCCAGATCCCGGTTCCAGGTGGCGGCCAGGGTGACGGCGTTTGCGAAAGCGGTGACATTTCTTCCGCGGGACCCGGGAAGGTCCGAGCCCATGGTCGCGATGCCGTTGGGGCCATCCGACCCCCCGCCCGCGATCAATCCGAGGCGCTTGTTCGCACTGCGCCCCGTGATACCGCCCAGTTCGGCCAGTTTTTCCTCAAGCGTCATGCTCGCGATGGCCTCCAGCACGCGGCAACCGGGAATCTGGTCGGGATTGAGCCACGGTTTTTCCTCAGGCCCCGGATTGCAGGGCCCGGGATCGATGCCGGGTATTCGGGCGACGCGCGCCGCCGTTTGCGGGTATGCAGGCTCACCGAAGACCCCCATAGCCGACAATAGAATTGCAAATGCAAGGCCAATGGAAAATTGGTTGTTCCGGCTGCGTTCCATATTCCCTCCCGTTTTCGAACAGCCTTGACAAAAGACAGGAAATCGAAGCACAATCCCGTCATATTACACAATTGTTTAAGACATTTGCACGACATAATGCCCGAGGCCGTCCACAGAGAAGCAAAAGCGCCATCCCATTGGAAAAGGAGCTTATATGAAACGCACGCATTTCCCGAAAATCCTTGTCGCGTTACTCTCCACCGCACTCATGCTGAGCCTGTCCGCCGGTGTCCCGGCCCAGGAAAAGAAGCCCAAATCGCCCCCGAGGCCGGCGGTGAATTCCCCTGAAGTGCTCGAGGGCGGCCGGGTCGTGTTCCGGATTCTGGCCCCGGATGCCGGCACCGTCGGGCTTCAGGGTTCCGACATTCCGGGATTGATGCAGGCCGCACCGGAATTCAAGAAAAACGCGGAAGGGGTCTGGGAGGCCGCAGTCGGGCCCATACCCCCGGGGGCCTACCGCTATGTCTTTATGGTAAACGGAGTGTCGGTCGTGGATCCACGGAACACGTCCATCAGCGAATCCAACGGGAACGTCTGGAGCGTGGTCTACGTTCCGGGCGCCGATTTCATGGAAATGAAGAACGTTCCCCACGGCGCCGTGGCCGAAGTGCGCTATTTTTCCCGATCCCTCGGCACGCACCGCCGCATGCACGTCTACACCCCGCCGGGATACGAGCTCGGATCCGGGAAGTACCCCGTTTTCTACCTTCTGCACGGGGCCGGGGACTGCGACGACTCCTGGACCACGGTCGGGCGGGCGGGTTTCATCCTGGACAACCTGATCGCGGAGAAAAAAGCGAAGCCCATGATCGTCGTCATGCCGGCCGGGCACACGCCCGGAGGTTCGGCGACGGGCGGGGGCGGCATTTCGGCGATGGTGGATTCATTCTCCGAGGATTTCGTGAACGACATCATGCCGTATGTCGGGGCCCGCTACCGCGTGCTCGAGAACAGGCAAAGCCGGGCCATCGCGGGTTTGTCCATGGGAGGGATGCAGACCCTCAACATCGCCATGACCGATCTCGGGAAATTCTCCTATATCGGGGTCTTCAGCTCGGGCGTTTTCGGCATGGCCCCGAGCGCTCCGGCCAAAAAGGAAGCGGGCCCGTCTTCGCCGCAGGCCGCTCCTGCGAGCTGGGAACAGCAGCACGCCGCCATGCTGGACGATGCCGGGCTGAAAAAAGACCTGAAACTGCTCTGGTTCGCCACCGGTTCGGAGGACTTTCTGGTGGAAACCAGCCGGGCCAGCGTGGAAATGCTGAAAAAACACGGTTTTTCGCCGGTCTACAAGGAATCGGGCGGCGGCCACACCTGGGCCAACTGGCGCGATTACCTGAACGAATTCGCGCCGCAGCTTTTCCGCTGACCCAAGGGGCGGAGCTATTTCGCAACAATGGCCGTCGAGCCGGATTTCAAACCTGCCGACGAAGCCTTAACAAATATCCGGCCCGGTGCGTCCGTGGCCTGAACAAGGGCCAGGCACAGGCCGTGAAAGGCTTTCCGGCGGCTTGCCCGGTAATCTTCGTGGCTCAGCATGTCGCCGTTGTCGACGCCGATCAGTTTTCCCGGCCCCTCGAGCTCGAAGGTCACTTCGCTGTCGGCCAGCGGCGCCGCGATTCCCCGGTCATCCACGATCCTGGCCGTGAGATGGGCCACGTCGCGCCGGTCGGCCGAAATGCCGGGGCGGTCCGCCGAAAGCTCCACGGCCGCCGGGTTGCCGGCCGTAACGACCTCGACTGTGGCGGCGACTTTCCCGTCTTTGGTCCCCACCGCCTTCAGCGTCCCCGGTTCGTAGGGCACGTCCCAGAACAAATGCAGGTCGGCCGTGGTCCTCAGGGCCCGGGCGCGCGCCGGAACGTTGCCCCATCGCTCCTCCATCCCCGGTCGGGGGAAAGCGTAGCCCTTGGTTCCGACGGAGCGGCCGTTGAGAAACAGCTCCACAGTATCGCAGTTGGTGTAGCAGGTCACCGGCACGAACCGCCCCTCCCGGCCCTCCCAGTTCCAGTGCGGGAACAGGTGGAGCACCGGCTTGTCCGTCCACTGGCTCCGGTAAAAGTGGAAGCCGTCCTTGGGGAAGCCGCAGCTGTCGATGACGCCCATGGACGCCCCCTTGGCGGGCCAGAACGCCTCCCCCAGGTAATCGATGCCGGTCCACATGAAATCCCCCGCGACATAGTCATGAATGCGAACGAACTTCCAAAGCTGTTCCACGTCGATCATGCGTCCGGGGGAATAGCCGAAGAATCCTTCCGGGGAGTCCGCGGGAAAAAGCCCTCCGTAGTCGCCCCGGACACTTCCCATGGATCCGCTTTCGGTCCCGATCACGCGCCGTTCCGGGAAGGCTTCCCGGTCGATGCTGTAATATTTCTCTTTCCGGTCGCGCCAACGGTCGACGTAGTTGTAGCCGACCACGTCCAGGAGGGCGAGAAACTCGGGGCGCACGCGGTTGGCGAGCGGCTCCGACATGATCTGGTCGCAGCCCACCGTCACCGGGCGCGTTGGGTCTTCCCGGCGGAATACATCGAGCAGTCTGCGGAGAGTCTCCGCCCCCCCGGGATGCGACTGGTCGGGGACTTCGTTGCCCGCGCTCCACAAAACCACGGAGGGATGGTTCCGGTCGCGCCGGATGAAGTTTTCGGTGTCCCTCTCGTACCATTCGTCGAAATAATTGCTGTACCCCTGGCCCCGAAGCTGCCCTTTCCCGGATTTCCATTCGTCGAAGATTTCATCCATGACCAGGAATCCCATACGGTCGCACATGTCCATGAATTCGGCGGCGTAGGGATTGTGGCTGGTGCGGATGGCGTTGCAGCCCATCTCGCGTAATATCTTCAGGCGCCGCGCCCAGACGGCGTCCGGGACGGCCGCCCCAACGCAGCCCGCATCGTGGTGCAGGCAGACGCCGTTGAGCTTGACCTGCTTCCCGTTGAGCAGAAATCCCCTGTCGGCATCGAACACGGCCTCGCGGATGCCGATCGGGGTGTCGTATTCGTCCACCGCTTCGCCCGAAAGGCGCACCGTACTGCGGACCGTATAGAGATAAGGCTCTTCCACCAACCAGAGATTGGGGTTTTCCACCTCCATCTCCTGCACAAACCCGTACTCCTGATTTGCCCCTATTTCCTGCACGGCTTCCGCGGACCTTACGGTATTCCCGTCACGGTCGATGACGCTTGTCACCAGCGTGCATTCCGCCCGGCCGTCGCCGTCGTTTTCAACCCTGGTCCGGACCCGGACCGTGGCCGCGTCTTCCGATATCCGGGGGAAGGTCACAAAAGTTCCCCAGTACCCGACATGCAACGGCCGGGTTGCCAGCAGCCACACGTGCCGGTAGATGCCCGATCCGGAGTACCAGCGGCAGCTGGGCTGGCGCGAGTTGTCCACCTTGACGGCCAGCACGTTTTCCCGGTTGAACGAAAGGTGGGAAGTCAGGTCGTAGTAGAACGGGATATACCCGTAGGGGCGCCTCCCGAGATAGGTTCCGTTGATCCACACTTCGCTGTTCTGATAGACGCCGTCGAATGCAACCAGGATCCTGCGCCCCCTGAAGGGTTCGGGCAGTCCGAACCGTTTCCGGTACCAGCCGGCCCCGGTCGGGAAATACCCGCCTGCACCGCCGGAGGGCTCCTTCTCATCCACCGGCCCCTCAATGCTCCAGTCGTGGGGGAGATCGACACCGCGCCAAGACCTGTCGTCGTAACCGGGATCCTGGGCGCCGGCCGCATCCCCGCGGGTGAATTTCCAGCCGAAATCGAAGCTTTCACGCACTCTCGGCGGCGGACCCGGACCGGGATCCGGCGCCTGTCCGCGAGCGGAATCCAAAGACTTCAGAACCGATAAAAACGCCACGCTTCCGGCGGCCTGTTTGAAAAGACTGCGCCTGCTCAAATCCATGGTCTCCTCCCCGATGCCTGCCCCGCATCCCGTTAAAAATGAATGCCTCTTTACAGAAAATCATTTACTATCTGTCTGTTCCCTGTAGATTCGATAAGCCGGCTTTGAATTTTTCCGATGATCCCGGATGCGATTGTACACCAGGTCCGGGTAAAGGTTCCGGGGTTTGCGCGAATCCCCGACGGCCGGTCCAGGCGCAGACGGCACAAAACGCTATGAATACAGAGGCAAATCACCCCGAAAGACACACCGCACCATCCATCCGTTTCATTCCTGGAGAATAGGGCCATGGAACTGAGCTTTTTCGACATCGCATCCTTTATGCTCTTCTTTCTGATCGTCGTCGGCGTGAGCATGTACAAAAGCCGGAAGGAGGAATCGGGCGAAGACTTCTTTCTCGCGGGCCGCGGGCTTCTCTGGCCCATGATCGGGCTGTCCCTGATAGCGGCCAACATTTCGACCGAGCAGATTGTGGGACAGGCCGGCCAGGGCGCAGGCAATGTCGGCCTCGCCGTTGCCAGCTACGAATGGATGGCCTCGATCACGCTCGTTTTCGTGGCTTTCTTTTTCCTGCCCCGGTTTCTGCGCAGCGGCATTTTCACCATGCCCGAATATCTCGAACACCGGTACAACGCGGCTGCCCGGGGGCTGATGGCTTTCTACACGCTCGTCATTTATGTCGGCGTGACCATTTCGGCCGTGATCTATTCCGGCGCGCTGACGATCCACACGATATTCGACATGAACCTCTGGACCGCCGTCTGGCTCCTAGGCGGCATCGCGGCCCTGTACACGACCTGGGGCGGCCTGAAAGCGGTCGCATGGGCCGACCTGTTCCTGGGAGGCGCTTTGCTGGCGGGAGGTCTCGTGGTGGTGGGATACGGCTTTTCCGAGGTGGGCGGCGTGCAGAATTTCATGAGCGCCAATGCGGACCGCCTGCACATGATCCTGCCGCGGGACCACCCGGTTCTGCCCTGGACGGCCCTGATCGTGGGCCTCTGGATCCCGAATTTCTACTACTGGGGGCTCAACCAGTACATCACCCAGCGCAGCCTCGCGGCCAAAACGATCCGCCAGGGGCAGATGGGCGTCCTGTTCGCGGCGTTTCTGAAACTCCTTATCCCCTTTATCGTGATCTTTCCCGGCATCATGGCCTGCCAGCTATACGGCGACCGGCTGGCGGCGAATCCGGACGCGGCCTACCCGCTGCTGATCCGCAACCTGATCCCGATCGGCATTCGCGGATTCATTTTCGCGGCCATTGCCGGCGCCGTCATCAGCTCACTGGCCTCAATGCTCAACTCGGCATCCACCGTCTTCACGATGGACCTCTACAAGCGCCACCTAAAGGCGGACGCGTCCCCGAAATCGCTGGTTACGACGGGACGCGTAACCACTTTGATCCTCGTGGTCCTGGGCTGCCTGATTGCGCCGCAGCTGGGAAACCCGCGCTTCCAGGGGATCTTCAATTACATCCAGGAATTCCAGGGCTTCGTCTCCCCCGGAATTCTCGCGGCCTTCGTTTTTGGAATGATATTCAAAAAAAGCCCCCCTTCGGCGGGAGTGGCGGCGCTCGTCACCGGCCCCGTGATCTACGGCGTTCTCTTCTTCGCCGCCAAGAACATGGCGTTTCTGAACAGAATGGCCGTGACCTTTGCGCTGATCCTGGCCATTATGGCTCTGATTGCGGCATTGAAACCTCTCGATACCCCGAAAGCGATGCCGGTTCGGGACGGCTTTGAAGACATCCGGCTGGTAAAGCCGGTGAAATATATCGGGATCGCGGTTATCGGGATAACGCTGATCCTTTACGCTCTCTTCTGGTAGGCATCGCGCCATGACAGTACCGGACAACAGGCTGGTCGAGCTTTACGGAATCGGGGATCTGGATCGCCAGCGCCGGCGATACCGGGATCTGCTGCGGGAATGCTCCGAACGTTTCGGATCGCCGGCGTCGCCGCGCTGTGTTTCGGCCCCGGGGCGAACCGAGCTCGGGGGCAACCACACCGACCACAACCACGGCAGGGTGCTCTGCGCCGCAGTGAGCCGCGACGCGGTTGCGGCCGTCCAACCGCGGTCCGACAGCCGTGTCAGGCTGAAGTCCTCGGCTTATGACAAAGAGTGCGAAGTCGATCTCTCCTCCCTGGATCCGAGAGAAGAGGAGAAAGGGACCACGGAGGCCCTGATCCGCGGTGTGGCGGCGGGATTCCGGAAAAACGGATTCCATATAGGCGGCTTCGATGCCGTTGTCTACAGCGATGTCGCCATCGGTTCGGGATTGTCGTCCTCGGCAAATTTCGAAGTTCTCATCGGGGGAATTTTCAACGCGCTCTGCAACGCGGGCGGGATCGAACCCGTCACTCTCGCCAAAATCGGGCAGTTCGCCGAAAACGCCTACTTCGGAAAGCCCTGCGGGTTGATGGACCAGCTGGCATCGGCCGTCGGCGGCGTCCTGGCGATCGATTTCAAGGAAGCCGAAAACCCGCGGATCGAAAAAGTCCCCGTGGATTTCAGTCAGACAGGCTACGTTCTCGCGGTTGTCGACACCGGGGGAAGCCATGCCGACCTGACTCCGGCTTACGCATCCATCCCCAACGAAATGAAACGGGTTGCATCCCTGTTCGGGGAAAACACTTTGCGCGGGGTTGCGGAGGAAGCGTTGCGCGCAAACCTGCCCGGCGTCAGGAAGAACGCGGGCGACCGGGCCGCGCTCCGGGCCCTGCACTTCTTTGCGGAAAACCGC
>JAFGAO010000023.1 GCA_016933615.1 Acidobacteriota bacterium | reverse complement strand
CTGGACATCCTGACAGCCGCAGGCGAGACAACGTTCGGCTTCAGCCGCGGCCATTTCTCTGGTAAACCCGGACTCGATTTCCCTGAAACTTTTTCTCCGGACTTCCGTGCCCATGGTCGGCATTTTTGTCCTTGGAATGCGGGCCGTATTTTCGTATTCGGCGGTATCGATGTCATCCGGTTCGCCTTTAGAGCAGTTAAATTGTTTCATCGGCGGTATGACCGGCTGATGGTTGAGGTACTGATTAATTGAGACAGCGGCCCTCCGGCCGGCGGCTATCGCCTGGACTACGGTGGCCGGGCCCGAGGTGCAGTCGCCTCCGGCAAAAACCCCTTCGTAGGGCGTTTCCTGAGTGTCCGCGTTGATATTAATATAACTGCGTTGGCTCAGGATTGATTGTTCGTTTTTAACCAGGGAGGAACGGTCGAGGGTCTGTCCTACCGCGGCGATTAACGTGTCTGCTTCCATAGTAAATTCAGACCCCGTGATCGGCTCCGGACGCCTTCGTCCCGAAGCGTCCGGTTCCCCCAGCGCCATCCTGATACATTCCAGGTTGGAAACATGTCCGTCACGGCTGTTTATTTTCACCGGTGTCGCCAGGAACTCCAACCGGATGCCTTCCTGTTCGGCCTGTTCCACTTCCTCGGGGCTGGCCGGCATCTGGTCCCGCGACCTCCGGTACATAATGGTTACTTCTTCGGCTCCCAGTCGCAGGGCGGTACGGGCTGAATCGATGGCCGTGTTTCCGCCACCGGACACTATTACTCTGCGTCCGATATATATTTCCTTACCCAGTGTGAAATCCTTTAAAAAGCCTGTGCCGGAAAGCACGCCGTCCATGTTTTCCCCATCCAGTCCCAGCTTCTGGCTGGCCTGTGCCCCCAGTCCCAGAAATATAGCGTCGTAGCCTTCGCTCTTCAGAGATTCGATGGTGAAATCGCGCCCCAGGCTGGTATTATGGTTGACCTGCTGGCATAGCCGTGTGATGGAGGCTATTTCCTTATCGAG
>JAFGAO010000198.1 GCA_016933615.1 Acidobacteriota bacterium | reverse complement strand
TAGGATGCGCCGGCAGCAGTTCCCCATGCCGGAAACATCAGGATCCCGGTCAACAGTAGGGACAAAATTCGGCTTCGGCGGTTACGCATTGTGTCGTTCTCCGGATGCGGATCTATCCATAATTTATCAGCCTCACGGTTCCAGGGAAAGACGCAACCATCCTCCGGGTTTGGAATTTGATAATTTTGACGATTGTGCCGTTTGCACTTTGGCCCGTTTCCCGCCGCCGAAACTATTTAACCGGCGCGGCCGATTCGGCCGAAAAGTCAGAAATGGGGATTCGAAAACGATGCAGCCTGTTGTTTATACTGCTGGCGGCGGCATTCCCATCCGCCCTGTCCGGGGAAGAATCCGGTCCGGATCCGGCCCGGCTTCGCCGCAGCCTGCAGGAATCCAATAAAGACCTCGCCTGGAATCTCCGGGACGGCTACGCCGCCGAAGGCCGGTTTATTCTAAAGGCGACCGGCGAGGAGCTGGAATACCGTGCCCGGTTCGCACGGGCAGCCGGCCGCTGGGCGGCGGATTTCACTCATCAGAACCGTTCGCGCAATACGCGCTACGTTCTCTCCGGAGGGCAGGCATGGATTTCTTCGCCCGAGATCACCCTGGACATACTACCCGCCCGCCTCCCCTACATGGCGCGGTTCGATTATTTTGTTCTTTACGAGGAGCTGCTCGGAATCCTGAAAGAGGGGAAAAGGAATCCCCGGTTCGCGCTGGAAAAGGAGCAAACCGAAATTTACGTCCGGGGGCGTCTCGGCAACGGCTGGGAGGCCGTCTTTATTCTCAACGCCGCCCGTTGCATGCCGCGCAAAGTCCTGATCACCATGGCGGGGGAGCCGTCCGACTCCTGGCTGTTTGCTTTTTCCCAACCCGACGGCGCCGGCTATGCGTCCGGGCCTTCTTCGCAGGCAACGAATTTTGAAATATGGTTTTCCGATCCCCTGGAAACGGGCGAATGCACCTATCCCCGAAGAATGGATTTTGTGGAGAGCGGCAACGTTGTCGGCACTTACTTCCTTGAGCAAATCACGGCCTTCGGGAAGGGGGATTCCCTGTTCATCCGCCCGCCCCGCTTTCCGTGGGCCGAAAAGGCGGATCCCGTTGCGCGCGCCCAATCGCCGGAATCCTCGTTATACATTAACGCCGCCGAAAAGGCGGCCCTGCGCAAACGCATCCGGGAAGAGCCCTGGAGGGAATGGAATACGTCGAGCCGCATGATTGCCCTGTGGGCCAAGACGGCTTTGTGGATCGAGCCCGTCGTCCCCGGCAATCCGCCTGCGGAGACGGTCGCCGCCGCGGTCTCGATAGGATTCCTGTTTTTTGTTTTCCTGCTGGTCTGCAGGAGCAGGCGTTTCAACGGGAAATTCTCCTGGAGACTTTTCGCCGCCGGCATCTCTGCGGGATGCCTGATCCTGGCGTCGGGTATCGCTTCGCAGCATCTCGGCAGTCCCTCCGACCGCAGCCTGTTTGCGCTGCACTCGGCAATCCGGTATTCAGCCACGGGCGATTCCTCCCACGCGGAGACCTGCATGGATCTCCTCGATGGATTGGCGGGAGCGCCGGCAGAATCCATGGAAGAACTGGGGCGCTCGAGCCAGGCGTACGCCCTCGCGTACGCCCTCATCCGCCGCGAAGTGCCGCGCCGGCAGCGCCTTGAAATAGAGAGACGGCTCTTCGACTGCGCCGCCCCGCTTTTCGGGGCGGCGCACGGCTGGATTTCAAATCTAAGCCAAAGCAGTGCCGTTGCGGCGGGGTTGGGCATGACCGGGCTGGCCATCGGCTGCGAACCTTTTGTCACGGCGGCCGATGAAACGATGCGCAGAACGCTGGAGTCGCAGTTTACCCGGGGATTGCACCGCTGGGGTCCGGGACCCGGCTGCATGGCCATGGATTCCGCCGTCAACCTTTTTGATTGGCTGAAACGCGCGCAGCGTTCCGACTACTACGCGTATCCCGCCCTTCGCGAATACATCCGGTCGGCGCTCGACATGATCTCGCCGGTCGGCACGCTGCCCCTGTTCGGCGACACAAACCTGGATCAGTCCTCAGAACTCAGCATGCTCTTCCTCAAGACGGCCAATCAGCTCCCGCCGGAGGAAGAAAGCGCCTGCGTCGCGGCCCACCGGAGATACTGGCAATACAATACGCACCGCGCCGGCGGCTTGAAGCGCTGGATACTGCCGTCCCTCGAACCCTTCAAGGCGTACTACAGGAATCCCTACGCCATGCTTCAATACGCGAAACCGGCATCCGGGGGCAGGCTGCCCTCCGCGAGCGCCGTGCTCGGCAGCGGGCAGGCCGCCATACTGCGCAGCGGGGGGAGCGCCGATGATCTGTACCTGGCCATAAACGCTCCGACATCCAACCCTCCAAGCTCCGGGCGCGACATCCTCACTTTCGATTTCTACGCCTACCGCGCGCTTCTGCTTCACGGCGCCGGTTCGCAGGAAAAAAACAATTTTCACCGCGCGGAAACAGAACGGACAGCCGCCGGCAACTCCGTCACAATGAACAACGAAAGCCAGGCCGGAACTAAGTCTTCCGGCATCGGGACGGCGCTGCTGAACCGGCCCGTTTTCGATTATGTCCGCGCCTCCGCCGATAAAACCTACGACTACGGAAAGTTTACGAGAGAAGTGGTCCTGGTGCGCCCGGAAAAGGGCCGTCCCGGATATTTCCTGCTTGTCGATACGGTAAGCGTCAGCAATCCGGAGACGACGATCCAGTGGCATCTGCATGGGAGCGGCGATCTGGCATCCGGCGTGGGCCAGCAAACGCGCTGGACCGCCTTTCCTTTCAGTGCCTCGCGCACGCGCTCCGGCAGTGTCGCACTCGAGGTTTCCTTCCCTACGGGATTCATGGGAAACCTTACAACCGGATCGGGGACCCTTTATTCGCGAACGCCTTCCCTGAACCGGGAATCAAGAGGCATTTCCATCGAGTGGGCCGGATCCAGGCGATTCGTCGCTTCTTTATTCCCGTATATTTCAGACAATCCTCCCGAAATTAAACAGCTCAGCAGCCGCACCGGCCGGATCGGGATCGCGGACTGGGTCAGCATCGGAGAACGCAAACTGCGGATCACGGCCGGCCCCTTGACCCATGTGAGCGATCTCACCGTTGTAAGGGACCGTGGCGGCGATTTCCCCGCGCTTTTAATCATTTCCGGAATAGAATTCCGTTTCGGCGCCCATTCCCTCGCCGGCATAAAACCCTTTACCGCCTCACTGGACGGGCTGCGCGGAGTGTGGGTCAATTCCAGGCCCGACACCCTGGTGGAAATCCGCTCTCCCGATATCAAGGCGGGGGATTCCTTCATCCTTGGAGGCGGAACCGTTACTGCCTCCCATTCCGGCTTGTTGACCGTACGGCTTGAAAGCCCCGGCGAACACCACTTCCGGCGCGCACCCTAGTTTGCATCCCCGCCGTCCGGTGCCGGATTGAACCGTCTGCGACTCCCAAAATAAAACAGATCGGCCTGTTACAAATTTACAGGACTATTGCAGGCTGTTATCCAAAGTTGTAAGATCACCCCCTGAAACTCAATCCCGATAAGGATGTTGGATGGAACAGGAACTGAAGCAGGCAAATTTCGCATTCATCGGCTTCGGAAAAGTCGCCAGGGCATTCGCCCGGCTGCTGATAAACCGGAGAAAGTGGTTTATCAGGAAGTACGGAGTCGAATGGAACATCACCGGCATCGCGACGAACAAACACGGAATTTCCATCGATCCCCGGGGGCTGCCCATAGAGAAGATACTCCGGTCCTGGAAAGCGCACTCGAGCCTGAACAATTTCCACAACGGACCCGCCTGCGATTCCCACGCGGACTTTATCCGGCAGTGCGGCGCCGATGTTCTTTTCGAAATGAGCCTTCTGGATCTCAGCGGAGAACCGGCAGCCTCCCACATCCACGAGGCGCTGCGTGCCGGTTTGCACGTCATTACGACGAACAAGGGCCCCGTGGCGACTCATTTCCGCCGCCTTTCAAGGCTGGCTCGCCAGCGCGACGTGAAGTTCCTCTACGAAGGCGTCGTCATGGACGGCGCGCCCGTGTTCAACCTCTTTCGCAACACCCTGCCTTCCACCCACATACGTTCCCTGCGGGGGATACTGAACAGCACGACAAACTACATATTGACCCAGATGGAACAGGGGGCTTCCTTTGAAACAGCCCTCGAATACACGAGAAAGAAAGGAATCGCCGAAGCGGATCCGCGCCTGGATCTTGAGGGCTGGGATTCGGCCGCCAAGCTTTCCATCCTGATTCAGGCCCTGATGGGGGGGAGCGTCAAGCCGGACGAAATCGAAAGACACGGCATTTCTGAAGATATCGGCCGGAAAGTCCGCGCGGCGGTGCGCCGGGACCGGCGGCTCAGGCGCGTGGCAAGGGCGTACCGCCAGGGGGGGCGCGTCATCGGGAAGGTGGAACTGCAGGAGCTCGAGATCTTCGACCCCCTCGCGTCCATACGCGGATTGAGCAATATCCTGGTCCTGAACACCGACACCATGCAGGAGCTGGCAATCATAGAAAACAATCCTTCGGTCGAGCAGACCGCCTTCGCCCTCTTTTCCGATCTCGTTTCATTAATGTAAACAGCGGGCGGCGCAGGGGCGAACCCCGTGATCGCCTTTTTATTATCGAATTTGAATTTTTAATGAATGAAATCAAAGGCGCATGAAAGCGAAAGCGATGCAAAAAGGGCAGAGCGGGAAGCTGAGGATCGGGGATGACTGGAATGCCATCACGGTGATAGCACTGTCGCAGCAGAGCCCCCTGAAAGCTGTCGCGGAGCTGGTTGAAAACAGCATCGACGCGCACGCTTCCAGGATCATCATCACCCGCGGCAAAGAAAAAGGCGCGCATTATCTTCGGATCACGGATAACGGCGACGGCATTCCGAAAGACGGAAACGGCCTTCCCGATTTTCAGTATGTCGCGACGCACATTTGCGATTCGATCAAGAGGCGCCTTAAAAGCGAGGATCGAGAAGGGGTGCAGGGCGAATTCGGCATCGGCCTGCTTAGTTTTTGGACGCTGGGAGAAGGGATGACGATGGCGTCCGCCGGAACGGATGGACGAACCTATGAAATGCGCATGGGTAAAGGCGAACCGCGCTATACCCTCGCCGAGCGCAAACGGCTCTTTCCCGAAAAGGGCACGGAAGTCCTGGTGTATCCGCTTCTGCCCGGCATCCGCAATCTGAGCGGTGAAAAGATTCAGTGGTACCTGGCATCCGAGCTCCGCGATCGCATGAAGCGCACCGGAGTCACGATACAGGTGATCGATCGTCAGGCGCGAACCAGCCAAACGGTCGTGCCTAGAGAATTTTCCGGCAGGCTGCTTCACAGGCTTCCATCCGTTCAATCGGAGTTCGGCGAAGTGTACCTGGAGCTTTACCTGGATGATGCCGGGCCGGAGAACCATACGGGGCTGTACCGGCACGGGACTAGGGTGGTGGAAGACATCGCGACACTGGACGCCTTCCAGCATGCCCCCTGGACATCCGGGTGCCTGCAAGGAATTATCGATGCACCCTTTCTGAATCTGACGCCGGGCACGCGCACCGGGATTCTGCATGATGGACGCTTTCAGGCACTGTACCGGGCGCTTGAACCCGCGGAAGCCGCGCTGGTGCGGATGATCGAGGAGCAGAAACGGGCCGCCGAGGAGCAGGCGAGCAAGGACATCCTCCGCTCGATTCACCGCGCTTTCAAAGAAGCTCTGCTCGCGCTACCCGTAGAAGAGTATGACTGGTTCGAGATTCAGGAAGGCAGGCATGAAGCGAAACCCTTGCGGAAAGAATCCGGCGCCGCGCTGCAGGACCAACCCGCGGGAACGGATGTCGCGGCGGGAACAGAGGCAGACAAACCGCAACGCGAATTTTTCAACTATCCCGGCCCTCTCTACAGGGCTTCGATCTCGCCGACGACCTGCAACGTGCGGGTCGGAAAATCCAGAAACTTCCGCGCAGTGGCCCGGGACCGAAACGGCAGGCTGGTAGAAGATGATTTGATTTTCGAATGGGCCATTATGGAGGGCCCCGGCCGACTCTCGGAGACCGCTGCCGAGATCGTCTCTTTTCAGGCTTTACAGGAACCCGGATTGACCCGTTTGCGCGCCGTCGTCCGGCAGGGGGAGATAGAGCGTGAAGCGGAAGCCCTGATAACAGTGACGGAAGAGCTCCTCCCGGAAACGGCCAAAATGTCGGGATCGCGTCAAGGGCTTCCGGCCTACACCTTCGATCACCGGCCCGGCGAACTCTGGCGTTCGCGTTTCGATGAGACTCGAAACCTGATCATCATAAACAACGCGCACCGGGATTTTGTCTATGCGGCGCGCGGCCGCATGCTGAAACTCCGGTACATCTGCCGGCTTTATGTCAAGGAATTGGTCTATAAGAATTTCCCGGGGCTTTCGGCCGATCAACTCCTGGAACGCATGGTTGAACTTTCCGTCTACACGGAAGAGCACCTCAAGTAGTCAACCGCGCCTATAAGGCATGGCTTTGGCTTGCCCCGCACATCGGGGTTCGGGGTCGGTACCGGAATCGGAATCGATCGCAAAGCAGAGAATCTGTTTTTTTCAAACGCATAGGCAAATTATTCGATGCCGACAGCGACCCCGAGCACTCTCCCGCCGTCAAAATTCGCCGGGACGGATTAGCCTCCCAGTGTCGCATTTCTCCCGCAAGGATTCCTGCGCCTCGCTTCCAAGGTTCGCGCAAAAATAATTTCACGCATTTTGCAGCCGGCCTTCTTGTGTAAAGATTTACCGAGAAATGCGGGCCAGGGTCAGCACGGCAGGAGGCCGTGGATTTACTTGTAATTAAGAAAGCACCAAGGGCATCTACCAGCAGGGATTTTCGGAAGGACCGATCCATTCGGCAACCTGTTCATTGTAAATGATGCGTTTACTGAACAGCCACTGCCCGTCAACCTTGACCATTTCATCCTCGTAGTGTCCGTAGGAATTAAGCACCGCCTCCCGCTCGGAATTATCGTTCCCATAGTGGAACCAGTAGGCCCTTCCCGTTGCCCTGTCCCCATCGATTTTCAGTACTATGTTTGTAATGTTGTGGCGGCCCGTCGCGGGATACAGCGCCTTTTGATCTTCGGCAGGCGCCTCCTCGCCTTCGGGGGCGGCTTCCTGCGGCCTCTGAATGGCTTTCTTTATTTCTTCGCGCCCCTGCCATTTCATGCCCACGATATCCAGGATGCCATCCTCGGTGAATGTCGATGCATAGGTGTCGAGATCGCGGTAATCCAGGGCGAACATGTAGCGCGCCTGCAGGTCCTCGATCCGGGCACGGTCTTCAGCATAGCTGCCGACCTCGATAACGGCAGGCGTACAGGCCGTAAAAAATACCAACGATAATGCTGCGACAGTTGTCCATATTGTTCCCATCCGGTTTTTCATTTACTCCCTCCTGCGTATGGATTCGCTGTCCGTGACTTTTTTGCTTTTCTGCGAGAAAGACCCGGCAGCGGCATTAACGGGCGCAAGCTGTTTAAAGTAAAGGGTGCGCAAAAAGATAAACCTGCAGCCGTATTCTCGCGAAAGAGTTCCGAAAATGCAACATCTCTCCGGCACAAAAATGGGGCTATAATTTTCATCATGATCCGTCGCTCCCCGCCTCCGGGAGCGTGGAATCCTGGCAGGCCGGCCTGGTGTCAAGGAAAACGCCTGGGATACGACGCGCCTTCGCGCTTGGGGACCGCGCCAAGCTGCGCCTTTTTCGGGATGGTTCAAAAATTCGGATTGCCGTAAGTGATGGGCCGGTTAAAAGGAGATAACCTTGTCCGCCGCGGCGATTTCCTCGCTCATCGCGACCGCCGTCACCGACTCCACGCCTTCCACGAGGTCGCTCGGCTCCATCGTGCGGCCTTTGATGCAGGGTTTGCAGCAAAGAACCCTGCCGCCGCCTTCAAGAAATTCCGCCAGAAGCTTCTTGAATGGCTGCCGCTCGGGTGCATGCACGGTTTCGGCATAGCCCTTTTTGGCGAGCATGGTGCCGTAACCCAGCAGAGCAATGGCGACATCGCTGCCCATGGAAAGGCTCACCGTGGCCAGGGTGGTGCCGGTGACCGCGTCTTCGGCCCGGTCTCCGGCGGCTGTAAAGATAAAAAGCAATTTTTCGCGCTCGGGCATGGCTCTTCTCCCACAAATTTCGTTTGGGTCCGTCGGAAACCGGCTTTATCCGATCTTGATGTCTACCACCACATCTCGAACCTGTTTGAGACCGGAAAGCGACGAACGGATTTCATCCTCGATTAACTTCGCGTTTCCGGCAGGGACAAGCCCGGCTACCGTAACCTTTCCCGCTGAAGAATCGGCCTTGATATGCAAGTCGAGAGCATAGGTTTCGGGATTGTTCATGATCAGCGTCTGAGCGACCGCGGCAAGATGAAAGTCCCGAACAATCCCGAGCGATTCCTCGGTTCTGCGGAAGGCATCCTTCTCCACGGCAGCCGCCACCATTTCCACGCTGTCCTGCAGCGTAATCCTGTCCAGGTTCAGCACGATGTCGAAAAGCTGGACGGCCGCGGTCGCGTCTTCGTCGTACAAAAATTGCGTCCAGCGCTGTCTCTGCTTGTCGATGGCCCGGATGATCCGGAAAGCTTCCTCCCTGGATACGCCGCGGTCGGCCATCACGCTTTCCGCCCGCTTCTCGATAGGTGCATTGATCCGGACTCGCAGAACAAAGGGGACGTCTCTCAAAAGAACGTGGGCCAGGTTCCCGTGATAGATGACGGGCCCCTCCAACACAAAATCCAGAAGAGCCGCCTTGAAGCACGCCAGGTAATGACGGCGGGCCTCGGCATAGGTTTCCCAGAACCCGGGCGGATGTTCCGCGAGAATGTGCCGGGTCTCCAGCCCGGTTTCACCGATCGAGTACCGCTCGGCGGCTTTCAGGACGTCTTCGCGTTCGATCACCCTGCTTCCAATCCTCGCGCGCAAACCCTCCGACAGCTCTATGGCGGCTTTCAGGGAACCCCGCGACACCGCAATTACGGACATGACTTTCTCCTTCCCGGCTTAATAGTTTAATGTGGCCTTTGCAGTGAGCACTTCCGTTATAACCCGGGCGGCTTTGATCGGCCGAGCTGTCTCCACCAACATCTCCTTAGTGATCTTGCGTTCATTGATGCATGGGGTGCATACAAGCAGTGTTCCGCCCAATTGGATGAAAGAATCCACCAACTCCTTTAAGGATGGGAGTCCCGGAGAGAAAACGTGCTCGTAGCACCCTTTTTTGGCCAGCGTTACCGCCGTTCCCTGAAGAACCACCACGGCATGAACATCCATAGCAAGGGCTGCATTGGCCATCACGAAAGGCAGGCACGCTCTTTCGGGATCCTCTCCGCCGTGCGTGGCAATGACGACGATCTTTTCCAATGGTTCCTGTTCCTGTTCCTCTTCTTCAATTTCCGGCATTCCTGTCACTCCCCTGAATGGGTTCTTTATTTGTTTTGAACCTCTTTCGATCTGATGATTGTCCGCCCGGTCTCATAAAACGCGCTTAATGGGATGCGCTCAACGTGTACTTGAAGTATTCTTCGTTTCGACCCTGTTTCATCTCGGCCACTGTTCCGTAGCGCCAGAGCGCCATCACCCAGAGCACGACTTCGTGGCTCGGATATCCCAAAGCTTCCGCCAATTCAGGAATCGTCTTCGGCTCCTCACGAAGCAGGCCGACGATCCTGTCCTTCATTACCATCTCGTCCCGCAGCACTTCGGCGAGGCTGCGATTCCCCTCAGTTTTCATCAGTCTGACTCCCCGGCGGGTTGGTGCAATCGGCATCAACCGCCATACGCCTGCAGCAGCAACTCGGAAATGTCCCTGACGGAAACCCCGTTTCCACTGGCTGCCTTCTCGAGATTATGCAGACAGATCGGACACATGGTCACGACATCATTTCCCGCTTCGGCCAGCTGTTTGATCCGTCTCCCGGCAATTTCTCCGGCCTTGTCGGGGAACAGGGATTCGACCGGCCCCCCGCAGCAAAAAGTCATTTTGCCCGAAAATTCCGGATCCCGGGCCGTGACCCCGGCCTTTTCCAGAAGGCGCCGGGGTTGCTCGACCGTATCCAGGTAGCGCGCGTATAGGCATGAATCGTGAATCACCGCCTCCGATTCGAGCCGGTTTTTCGGCCGGGCTTCGCTCTCGCGCAGCACTTCGAGATAGCTTTTCACCTCAAGGTTGTATCCCGGAACGAGCTTGGGATACACGTTTCTCAGCATGTCGGTGGTATGGGGATCCACGGTGATGACGCGCCGGACGCCCTGCCTGTCGAGCATTTTATGGACCTTTCGTGCATGCTGTTCAAAAGCATCGTCCACCCCCAGATCCCGGACCAAGGCGCCGGTGTATAGCTCGCTTCCATAAAGATAGCCGAACTCGGTGACGCCCGCCTTCCTGAGCAGCTGCACGATATTGCGCAGGTACTGATCGTAACGTTTCTGCTCTTGTCGATCGGCCGGCGGCATAAACGAAGTGAGATTGACAAATCTGTTTACCGTCCGGCCGAAGGACAGGAGCTGACCCACCCAGGAGTCCTGGACCAGGGACATGGTTTTCTCGCTGCTGGTGAGGGCGGGAATGATCTGGTACATGAGGCCCGTGTAGAGTACGGTTTCCCCGCCGGCAGGTATGTCCAGTCCCGCGGCCCAGCGGGTCGTTTTGCGGGAGGACATCGGCATGACGCTTCGTCTCTTTGTCAGATTGTCCGACAGGAATCCAAGTAGAGGTGCTATAGGCAGAGGCATGGCTCAAATCCTTGCCAGTTTGTGGACCTTCCGGTTGATGTAATTGCGCAGGAAACGCACGTCCTCGGCTATATGCACATCCCGAGGGCAGTTTTCCTCGCACAGTCTACAGAGCAAACACGAAAAAATGGTCTCCAGGTTTTCAATCACCTTGTCCTCCAATCCCGCGCCGACGTAGAAAAAAAGCCTGCGCGGAAGAAGGTCAAGCCCCATGGGACAGATGGCCGTGCACTGACCGCAATGCATACAGGCCGTGGCGTCGAAACCGTCCGATCGCCGGACTTCATCAATAAAATCTGTATTGACCCTGGCCATCACTCGTTCCCCTTGTGCGACTTTGCAGAATCCGCAAAGATATCATCGATCCGGTCTTTGACCGTCACTGCATTTCTCATTTATAAACCCCGCTATGGCACCGGTGCCGCGACCTGTTCGATCAGCGCGTCGATTGCTGCGGTGATCTCTTCGCTTGTATAGCCCTTGAGTTCAATCGCGTCCTCCGGGCACACGGGCACGCAGGCCCCTCCCCCCTTGCAAAGGGAGGGGATGACGCTTGCGATTTCTTTTCCTTCAAGGACGGATTTCTCGATGGCCCCGTATGGACAGGCTTCCAGGCACTTGCCGCACCACACGCACCGTTCGGCATTGACCATCGCAATGTAGGGATCGAGATCCACGTATCCTTTCTTAAGGAGCGCGGCGCTTTTGGACACGCCCGCCAGTGAAGACGCCACGCTTTCCGCAAGAGTTTTCGGTCCCTGAGAAGCCCCAACGATGAATACGCCGTCCATCACCGTTTCCACCGGCCTGAGTTTGGGGTGAATTTCATTGAAAAATCCGTCGGTTCCCACAGGCAGCTTCAACACATTGATGAGCGCGTCGTTTTGCCTCGGCACCATACCGGTGACCAGAACAACGAGATCCGCCGGTATGTCCAGCACTTCATCGCCCTCCAGTTGACCCTTCGCCCTGACGATGTGCCGCCTGCTTTCGGCAAGGATTTCCGGGGGTGCATCGTTCTCGAACCGGAAAAACATGGATCCCTTGCGGGATGCTTCTTCATATAGGAGCTCGTACTTGCCGTAAGACCGCATGTCGCGATACAGATGGAACTGGTGGACTTCGGGATTGCGCTCATGAATCTGCAGAGCCGTATGCAGGGCGCTGGAGCAGCAATAGCGCGAACAATAAAGATTCGGCCGCTCCAGTTCCGAATCCTTGGGTTGGCGGCTCCCGACGCAGTAGATATAGGCGACGCTCTCCACCGGCCGGCCGTCGACGGCCAGCGGGCCTTCGTTTCCGGCGAGCCACTCCTTGACCTCGGGGAGCGTCCACACGCCTTCCCGGCCGTAGCCGAACTCCCCCTCCGCCGGCCGGTAGGTGTCGAATCCTGTGGCTACGATGATGGCCCCGACTTCCAAAGAAACCACGCTTCCATCCGCAACGCGTATTTTGGCAGTGAAATCACCCACGCTGCCGGTCCTTTCGATTATTTCGGCCCGGGTGAACAGTGTGATGTCTTCTCTCTGCTTTACTTTTTTCAGCAGCCCCTCAACCAGATCGGAGCCGTTTCCTTGAGGGAACATGCCTCCCCACTTGCAGGTCCAGCCCCCCACTTCGGGTTCCTTCTCGACGAGGAAGACGGGAAGGCCGATGTCGGCCAGTGTGAGCGACGCCATGAGCCCCGCAACGCCGGCCCCCAAAACGAGGACTTTGGGCGTTGTTTCAATCCGCATCGTCGCCAGCGGTTCACTGAGACGGGCTCTGGCGATCCCGGCGCGGACGATTCGAATGGCTTTTTCCGTGGCGAACGGTCCGCCGTCCCGATGCGCCCAGGAGCATTGCTCCCTGATATTCGACTGTGTGTAGCGGAACGGGTTGAGACCGGCGCGCAGCGACATGGCCCGGAAAGTGTAGAGGTGAAGCTTCGGGGAACAGGAGGCGACGACAATGCCGTCGAGACCCTTCTCCTTGATGTCGGAGATCATTTCATCCTGAGCGGCATCGGAGCAGGCAAACATCTGCGTCTTGGCAAGCACGACGCCGGGTTCGTTTTCGACCGCGGCGCGGACCTTCTCCACCTCGACGTAATCGGAAATATTGCCGCCGCAGTAGCAAATGAATACACCAATTCTCCTGTCCTCCATCGCTAAGCCCTCCTCCTTTCAACATGAGCGGCGGCTTGAGCCGCTGCGGCGCCGGCGTGCAGGATCGAATCCGGGATATCCCGGGCCGCCGAGGATGTGCCTGCGACAAAAACTCCGTCGATGCTCGTCAAAGCCGGGTAGAGGTTTTCGTCCATTTCCTTGACCCATGCATAAGGATCGGCTGCGAGGTCCCCGTTGTCGAAAAGCTTCAGAACATCCTTGTTCGGCATAAGTCCGACCGAAAGGACCACGAGATCGTGCTCCACTTCCTGGGTCCCGCCGCCGCCCTCGATATCCTCGTAGAACAGCTTGAGGTCGTTGTTGTCGGCCTCCTCGATCCTGGCGACTTTTCCCTTAACAAAAGCGACACCCATGCCCCTGGCCTGTTCATAGAACTCATCATAGCCTTTGCCGAAAGCCCGGATGTCGATGTAATAAATCGTGACGTCGGCCAGCGGCAGCGCGCCCATGATCAGCTGCGCCTGTTTGATGCTGTACATGCAGCAAACGCGGGAGCAGAGAGGGTTGCCGGCGCTGCAGTCGCGCGAACCCGTGCAGAGCACGTAGGCGATGTTGTTGGGCTGCTTCCCGTCGGAGGGCCGGAGAGTATGGTTGAATGGCCTTGTGGGGGACAGAAGCCGGTCCATCTGCATGGCATTAATGACGTTCGGGTAACGGCCATATCCGTACTGGGGCTTTTCGTGCGGATCAAAAAGCCTGAATCCGGTGGAAAGGATCACCGACTTCACCTCGGCCGTCCGCTCTTCACTCCGCATATCGAAATGGATGGCATTGGCCGGACATGCGCGGATGCACTGGTGGCATTCCGAGCAGCCGGCGCAGTCGAGGCACCGGTTCGCGCTCGCGCGTGCGTCATTTTCACTAAGGCAGCCCTCCACTTCGGCGAAACTCTTGACGCGGTCGCCCGCCGCAATTTCTTTGACCCTGATGGGCTCCCGCTTCGAAACGGGGCCGCGGCCGATGACGGCTTCCTTGTTCATGACCGGGAGTCTTTCGTCGAAGGTGGTGCCGTCAAGAGGTTCGCCCCGAAGATAACGGTCGATATAAAAAGCCGCCCGCTTGCCTTGCCCGATGGCCTCGACGATCGAGGATGGTCCGCTGACCGCATCCCCCCCGGCAAAGACGGACGGGATCGATGTTTGGAGCGTCTCTGCGTCGGCGTTTACGGTTTCGTCCCTCCGGATTTCGATCGCACCCGCAAACGGGAACGTCGCCGGCCTCAGGCCTGTGGCCAGGACAACCAAATCCGCATCCATCAATGCTTCCGATCCTTCGACCGGAACCGGGCGTCGCCGGCCGCTGGCATCCGGCTCTCCGAGTTTCATGGACAGATACTCCAGTTGGGTGAGTCTCCCGTTTTTGCCCAGAAAACGTTTGGGGTTCTGGAGAATTTGCAGATGCACGCCTTCTTCCAGGGCCGCCTGCACCTCCCAGTCGTGAGCCGGCATCTCGGAACGGCTGCGCCGATACATAATCACCACCTTGGCCGCCCCCAGGCGAAGCGAAACCCGCGCCGGGTCGATGGCCGAGTTGCCTCCCCCGACCACCACGACAGTCTTGCCGCTGAGATCGCCTATCCGGCCGGAGTAAGCCCGGCGCAGGAAACCCATGCAATCGACGATTCCTTCGAGATCCTCGCCCTCGAACCCCATCGTCCAGGCTTCGCCGCTGCCTACTGCCAGGAAAACGGAATCGAAGCCCGCTTCCTTCAGGGACTGGACGGATTCGACGCGCGCATTTGCCCTGATCTCGACGCCGAGAGCGGTGACATTCTTGATGTCACGATCGACCACGTCCTTGGGCAGGCGGAATGGCGGTATGGCGTACCGAAGCATGCCGCCCGCCTCAGGCGCGGCTTCGAATATCGTGACCGGATAGCCTTTTCTGGCAAGATGGTACGCTGCCGTGAGCCCGGCGGGCCCCGAGCCGACAACGGCCACCTTTTTGTCGAGCCGCTCCTCGGGAGGTCCATACTCGGGTTCAGGGTGGGCGCCGTAATAGCGATCGGTCATAAACCGTTTGATATGGCGAATGGAAACCGTACCCTCAAGATCTCCCCGCGTGCATGCATCCTCACAGGGGGCATAACAGGCCCTTGCCAGGCTTCCCGGGAGGGGCGCATCTTCCATGTGCAGATGGAAAGCCTCTTCGTATTTGCCGCTTCGCACCAGCGAGACAAAGCCGTGCGCCTTGACGCCCGCCGGGCATGCGGCCGAACAGGGAGACGCTCCTCGAAGATCGATCTTCGCTTTTTTGGGAACCGCCTGCGGAAACGGGATATGGGCGGCCCTGCGGGCGACCAGATCGAAGTTGAACTCGTCGGGGATGGACACTGTGCAGGCAATTTCACATTCTCCGCACCCCGTGCAGGCGGCATTGTCCACAAAGGTGCAGTTGCGGCGGTACCGGACGCGGAATGTGCCGTCTCCGTTCCTGCCGATTTCCTCAACCTCGCTGTTGGTAGCGATGGTAACGTTCGGGTGGTGCGACGTAGCGGCCATTTTAGGCGTCGAGATGCAGCTCGAACAGTCCAGGGTGGGGAAAACCTTGCTGAGCAGGACCATCTTCCCGCCGATGCTGGCTTCCTTTTCAATGAGCAGGACTTTATAGCCCATGTCGCCCAGGGTCAAAGCCGACTCCATTCCCGCAATACCGCCGCCGACGATGAGGTGATCGTAATTCATGAAATCCGCCGTTTTAAGAAGCATTGACTTCGTTTAATAGTTTTTGGAATTTTTCGATATGCGACACGAACGACTCGGCGCAGACCGAGCAGATGGCGGCCATTTTAAGCCTTCTCGGATCCAGGCCCTTTTCTCTGATAAGCTCCTGGGCCCGGGCGACAACCTTCGCCGTGCGGTCGGTGCAGTCCTGAACATAGGCGCAATCGGTTCCGTCTGCTGCGATAAACACTCCGTCGAAGCCGGCCTCCAGCGCGTGGAGGATCCAGATCGGCTTGATGCCGCTCGAGCAGGGAACGGGCAGGACGGTCACCGTCGGCGCGTAGCTCATGTGGGAGCTTCCGGCCAGGTCGATACCGGGATCGGAAATGTTGTTGGTTGAGAAGGCAAGGATTCGGGGCCCAGCACTTTCCGTGATTCCCCCAAGACTCATCGCTTGCCCCTGCGAACGAAGATCCGCCAATAGCCGGCTTCCGTGATGGTTCCAATATACTCATGCTGGACCTTCTTGGCCCAGAGCGGGATGTCTTCGTTGGTTCCCTCATCGGATGAGAGCACTTCCAAAATGCCGCCGTTTTTGGGAACATCCGCCATGGCCCTCTTGGCTTCCAGAAGGGGGCCGGGACACGCGGTTCCGCGGGCGTCTACGACCTTGTCAACCTGGAGTGATTTGAGCTCCTCTTGATTCATATCAGGATTCTCCTTTTGTGAGGTTTTAGGTGAATAGCGATTCCCATCCGGGATTTCGCAAAAGGGTAATTTTGTAACCCAAGAATCGATCGGTGAAAAAGTGTTTGGAAAAGCCTGTTCATCAGATGACGACTCCCATGGGATCAATCTCGATTTCCCTGGCAATCTCGCCGCGCTTTTTCAGGCCGTCGAGCAGGATCACCCGGATCAAAACGCAGGCGTCGATGAGGCGGGGATCGTCGATTCTGTAATAGACGGTTTGGCCTTCTTTCCGGGCCGTGACGATTTGCTTGCCCCGGAGAACCATCAAGTGCTGGCTTACGGTAGCCAGAGCCGTGTCCATGCTTTCCGCCAGTTCCCCGACGCTCATTTCCTTTTTGCTGAGTAAAGACAATATCATCAATCGCTTAGGGCTTGAAAGCATCCTGCAGAAATCCGCGTGAAGCTGGAAGATTTCGGCATTTCGTATTTTCATGATTGCGATAGTATAAAACTAATAGTTTTTTGTCAACAATAGTTTCGCTTTTAAAATCCGCAATTTTCATCAGGTAGTTTTTGCCGGTCATAAAACGATTGCGCCCCGCTTAACATATATTAAGCACGCTTAACTCTTTCTTGAGGGCGCATCAAACAACAAATAGCAGGGTGGAAAAGATAGCCATTTTAAATCAATGATTTAGGGAAATTCCCCAAAGGGCCTGCCTAAGGCATGTTTATTGCTTATGAGAAAGCCGGCGGGAGTGATAAGAGCGTCTGAAACCGCTCTGCGAGCACCGCACGGAATCCGGGACGGAGGCAAAGAAGATTTCAGATGCGGGTTCGGGGCCGCTGTCGGCTTGCCAGTTCAATTCGGAAACATGCAGGCGCGGCAGTGTTTTGAACCAAGAAAGAAAAAAGTGCCAGGGCATCGAAATACAAAGGAGTGAAATACATGCTTCAAACGAATCTGAAACATATCGAAACCGAAATAGAGCTTAAAGCATTCATTGGGAACAACGAAAAAGCCGCGGTCTGCTGCGGCCGCATGGGACCCATGTGCATTCCCGTGTACGACATATTTGAAATTTTTCAGGAAAAATATCCGGAGATCCAATTTCGAGACATGGATTTCGATATTCCGGCCGCTTCCGTTATCAAAGATCTGCCAGAATGCAGGGGCTTCTGGGGATTGCCTTTCACCATCTATTATCGGAACGGCAAGGTAATAAAGGCGACTTCCAGCATTCAAACCGCCAAGGACGTCAAGGACGTCATCTCAGAGGTTTTTTCCTAGTTCGCTTCATTCATCGGGTGTTTTTATGAACGGCAACAAGCGCCAATACGATGTAATCATTATCGGATCCGGGCCTGCGGGCATGACGGCGGCTATTTACGCATCAAGAGCCTCTCTTTCCACTCTGGTGATCGATTCTTCTTCCGCGGGAGGCCAGGTGAAAGTCACGCATCAGGTGGCCAATTATCCCGGATTCGTCGAACCTGTCCCCGGATATATGCTGGCAGGAAATATGCGGAAACAGGCGGAAAAGTACAACGCCCGGTTTTTGCTGGCAGCCGAGACCACGGCTCTGCGGCTCGGCGAGGATGAAAAGTGGGTGGAGATAGACGGCAGAGACCTTTATACTTCGGAATTTGTAATACTCGCCACCGGGACCTCTCCGCGCCTGCTGAATATTCCGGGAGAGCAGGAATATAAGGGCAGCGGCATATCCTATTGCGCCACTTGCGACGCCGAATTTTATAAAGGCAAAGATATAATCGTGGTGGGGGGCGGGAACAGCGCCATGGAGGAATCCCTGCTGCTGCTGCAATTCGTCCATTCCATTACCTTCATTCATCAGTTCGATACGCTGCAGGCGGAAAAAATTACCGCGGACAGGGTGATGGCGAATGAGCGTGTGGACGTCCTATGGTCGCATGAACCCCGTGCTTTCCTTAAAAACGGCGGCAGCATGATCGTGGAGGCGGAGAATCTCAAAACCAAACGGCGGATTCAGGTGGAGCGCGATGGCGTTTTTATTTTTGTCGGACTGGTGCCCAACAGCTCTTTCTTAGAGAACACGCCCGTGGAGTTGACGGAATCCGGCTATATTGTAACCAACGGGCAAATGGAAACAAATGTTAGGGGTGTGTATGCGGCGGGGGACGTTCGGGATAAAAAACACCGGCAGATCACTACCGCCGTGGGCGAAGGAACGGTTGCCGCATTAGAAATCATCCACAAGATTTGAAACCTCGAGCCGCGGCCTGCATGAACTATTTGGGAATGAAATTCTTCTTTAAATCTCTTCCCCATCAAATCCGGAATTGAGGCTCAATCCCCCTGTTTTGCCATAAAGTCATCGTATATCGTTTCCAGTTTGAGTTTGTGGCCCGCTTCTTCCTGGGCAAGGAATTGAAAGAGGTCTTGTATTTCTTTCCCGTCCGCGTTTTCCCTCAGATCGCTGTATAATTTCAAAGATTTTTCTTCCCTTTTCATGGCGAGCCTCAGCAGCTCCGGGTAGGCCATCGATTCTTCATACTCCATGTCCACGAGATAATCGCTTCTTTTCAGATTGGGAATCCATTTAAAGTCATAATCGGTGATTTTCTTTTTATCGAAGTCCTCCAACATTACCTGGTGCTTCTTTTCCTCGCGGGCAAAGCCCTCAAGTGTTTCCCTGGCGCCGGAGAAAGCCGCTTTTTGCGCGATGTCTTTGTAAAAGGCAACAGACTCCTTTTCCCTCTCAATGGCATAAACCAGAATATCTTCAAAAGAGTCGAAGTTCATGATCTTCTCTCCTGCTCGCTTGGTAACGGCATCCGCGCCCAACTTGAATCCCGCGGATGCCTTCGGTTGTTTTCATCTGAATCGCAATTATAACCCCTGATGAGCCTCGATCCCCATAAATACCGGAAGATCCTTTCCATTTTTGACCAAAGTCGGATCCCGCAATGGGCAAAAGCCGGTTGTTTGCACAAGCGTGCGCAAATTCTTCCCCTTTTCTTCATACCCTTTGGAAAAACGCCCCCGGAAACCTGCTTGAATTCCTGAAGGTCTCCATAAAGTAATATTTGAATTCCGCGGTGTTCGCGGACAGGTGGACACGGGGTTCGCCCATGCCTTGGGCTGCAGACCGCGGGCCGTATTTATATCCCCCAGCCGCCGCTCAAGTGAATATTCGTGCCGTTGACGTAGCGCGCATCTTCCGACAGGAGGTAGCAGACCGCGCCTACGGCATCCTCCGGGCTGCCGACGTAACCCGCCGGGATGCTTTTCATCGACTGCGCGACAACCTCTTTCGGCACGCTACCCGTTTCGATAAAACCCGGAGAAATGGTATTGGCCGTGATGCCGTATGGAGCCAGCGTTTTGGCCAGGGACCGCGTCAGCGCCAGCACTCCCATTTTCGCGATGTGGTGGGCGGTCACGAAAGGCTGCCCCGCCTGCCGGTCCGCGTTCACCACGCTGAAATTTATAATCCTGCCCCAACGGCGCTCCATCATGCCCGCTGCCGCCAGACGGCTCAGGTAGAAGACCGGATGGAGGTTGTGGTCGAACATTTCGTGCCAGCCTTCGATGCTCTCTTCCAGCAGGGGAATCCGGTGATAGGCGCCGATGCAATGGATCAGGGCGTCGATGCGGCCGCACTTCGACTCAACCTTCCGAACGAGGGCGGCGGCGGCGTCAGGCCTGGAAACGTCCGCCCGTAAAATCATAGCTTGCATGCCCCCGGCGGCGAGTTCAGACCGGAGAGCATCGGCGGCGTCCCGGTTCTTCCGGTAGCAGGCGGCGATTCTCCAGCCGCGCCCGGCAAGCGCGAGACTCAGGGACTTCCCCATTCCCCGCACGCCTCCGGCAATCAGGGCCACGCGTGAACTTATATTCGATGTTTGAATTTCCGGATTTGTTTTCTCCCCCACAGCCTCCTCTCTTTCTCCCGTGATCCGGCGGCGGCCGACCCATTTTGGGGGCGGATCATCCAATATAAAGGTGCCGTTTCACTTTCTTGGTGGTCGTTTTTTCCAGTTCCTCCAGTCGAACCCTGATCCTGTCGACCCTTTTATAGGCGGCCAGGCGCCCGCAACGTTCCCGCACTTCCTTTTGAAGAACCTGTTCGATATCGTCCCGGCCGGAGAAATATTCCATATCGGGAACGACGATCGCCTCAATGGTGAAATCCTTCCCGGAATTTTCCGCATCCCGGCCGTATACAAGGCAATCGGATACACAAGGCGATTTGAGAATCTCCGCTTCCACTTCTTCGGGGTAAATATTCTTGCCGGAAGGGGAAACGATGACCGATTTCTTGCGTCCCCGGATATAGAGAAATCCGTCCGGATCGATATATCCCAGGTCGCCCGTATGGAGCCATCCGTCCTCGAGCGCCTCCCCGGTCGCCTCGGGATTATTATAGTAGCCTTCCATGACATTCAACCCCCGGGCGAGAATCTCGCCGTCACGGGCGATCTTCAGCTCGACGCCGGGAAGCGGCAAGCCCGCCGCCGCGTCCCGAAAAGCCTTGTTTCTGTTGACGGTCAGTATCGGCGCCGATTCGGTCAGGCCATATCCCTGGAGAAACTCGATCCCGAGCTCGCGAAAACCTTTTGCTACGGCCGGATCGACGGCGGCGCCTCCGGATATCAGGATGCGCAGGCAGCCTCCGAATTTTGCGTGCACCCGGGCAAAAAGAAGGCGGCGGATATTTCTATTGAAACATTTTTCGGAAAACGCAGCTGCTTTTTTCGCCGCCTTCACTTTCCAGAAGCCTTTTGCCGCCATTGCGGATTCGATCTTCCTGTAGAGGGTGTGCCAGAGAAGCGGCACACCCAGCATGGCGGTCGAACGGGTCTCGGCAAGGTTTTCCGGGATGCGGCGGAGGTTTTCCGCGTAGGAAACCGTAGCTCCCAGATACAGGGGCAGCAGGAATCCGTCGGTGCATTCGTAACTGTGATGCATGGGCAAGGCCGACAGAAAGCGGTCCTCCGTATTCAGATCCACCCAACGGACGGCATCCACGACATTGCTGGCTACATTCCCATGAGTCAGGATCACGCCCTTGGAATGGCCCGTGGTTCCCGAAGTGAAGAGAAGGGACAGACGGTCCCGAGCCGAAACGGAGCGCGAAAGAAAATCATTTGTTCCCGAAGCCATTCGGTCCCGGCCCATGCGTTTCAGATCGGAAAAACCCAGGACGCCGCCGGCGGAATGCACGGCATCCATATTGCAAACGTGCGCAAGGTCGGGAAGCTGCTTACGGAGCGCCCGGATCATGGGCATGTGCCTTTCGTCGCCGATCAGAGCCTGCGCGCCTGAAGCACGGAGAATGCCGTCTACCTCGATTTCTTTCAACTCCCGGTCGACCGGCACGCACACAATCCCGGTGCATGCAGCCGCAAGATAGCTGACGGCCCATTCCGGCCGGTTGTCCCCGACGATGGCAAACTTGCCGCTGTGCGGTTTCAATCCCAGGCATGCGAGTCCGCAGGCCGCTTCCTCCACATCAGTCCTCAGCTGCCGGTATGTGACGGGAATCCAGCAACCGCCCCGTTTATACTGCAGGGCGGTTTTATCGGGATACTTTTCCGAACTTTGGAGGAAAAGATCGCGGATATTTTCAACGGCAACCGCCGGATAGGCGGGATATATGCCCTTATTTTCCTCTGAGGGACCACTCGGTTTCCGCGTCATAGCTCCGTATTCATTCCCGGACTTCCGCTTTTCGTCTCGATAGGGCGAAAAAAATGCCGGAACTAGGCGGGCGGACCGGTCAATTCAATCCGGGATTTTCAGGTTTAATGTGCTCGTACCTGCGCACGATGACCAGCGTTTCAAGCTGCTGCTCGAGTATCGGGATCAGCATGTCGCACCTCAGGGAAGGAGCGTCGATTTCAAGCAGGGCCTGCTTCTGCTCTATCGGAAGGTTGAGGGTCATCACCACCATGTTGACCAGGGCTTCGAAGTCCAGTTGCGGCATAAGATCCATAACGGCCGGCTCCGCTGCCGCGGCAAGCTCGGTGAATTCCGAAAACAACCTTCCCAGGCGCCTTTGCCTTCGGACGATCTCCCTGGAGTCCCCGGGACTCGCGAAATCTTCAATCATCTCCACCTCCACCATGCGGTAGGGGGAATGCTCCACGATTTTAATCAGGCGCACGCGCCTGAGACCGACGACAACGATGTTGTATTTGCCGTCATCCAGTTCTTCATAATTTTCAATCTTCCCCAGGCACGCAACGCTGTGGACGGCGGAGATGCCGGCCTGCCTGAATTCCAGGCCTTCGCGCATCAGGGCTATCACCAGTTCCCCGCTGCCCGCGATCGCTTCACGGACCATAGTCCTGTATCTGTCCTCGAAAATGAAAAGGGGCATGGGCGTTTTGGGAAAAAGCACCGCATTCGGCAATGGGAAAAGTGGCACGATCATGCCCCGATATTATTCCGGCATCGCCGTTGCAGTCAATGCAAAGACAGCGGGCGAACCTTGTGTTCGCCGGGCAAGAAAGGGATGATGGTAGGGGCGAACCTTGTGTTCGCCCTTGTATCAACCCCGTCGAATGTAACGACAAACCGGGGCGAACCTTGTGTTCGCCCTTGTATCAACCCCGTCGAATGTAACGACAAACCGGGGCGAACCCCCTGTTCGCCTTCGGAACAATGCACCCGGCAGTCCGCAGTGGGCATTGCACCCCCGATATTGTTACAATAACGATCAGGAGGGTTGATTCCGATGCGCGCCCTGTTTCTCTATCTGGCCCGCAGGGAGAGATTTAAAAATTTCGCCCTGAAATTCGGCTTTTTCCGGAAGGCGGCGGCCCGTTTTATCGCCGGAGATGCCCTGGAAGACGCCGTCCGGGTCGTGAAGCTGGCAAACCGCCGGAAATTGACGGGCACGCTGGACCTGCTGGGCGAGAACACCCTGACCAAAGAGGATGCGCGTACAGCCTGCGAGGAACTGATCCGGGTCGAGGACCGGATACACCGGGAATGCGCCGGCTGCAATCTTTCCATCAAGCTGACCCAGATCGGCCTGAAGCTGGATCCGGGTTTCTGCGAAAGGAATCTCGCGCAGATCGCCGGACATGCGAAAAATCTCGGAAATTTTATACGTGTGGACATGGAGGACAGCTCCTGCACCGATCAGACCCTGGACATCGTGGAGCGGGCATTCCGGGATTTCGGCAATGTCGGAACCGTTATCCAGTCGTATCTCTACCGGAGCGAACGCGACACTGCCCGGATGCTGAAGGAAGGCATTCCCATACGCCTGGTCAAAGGCGCCTACCGCGAACCTGCCACAATCGCCTTCCGCCGCAAAAAAGACACGGATGCCAATTTCATCAGAATAATGAAGACGCTGCTCGACAGCGAAATCCATCACGCGATCGCGACCCACGATTCATCCATCATCCGGGCGGCGAAAGAGTACGCCCGATCCAGAGGGATCCCGAAAGATTCCTTCGAATTTCAGATGCTTTACGGCATCAGGCGCGATCTGCAGCGGCAGCTTGCGGGCGAGGGCTACAATGTCCGCATCTATATCCCCTTCGGCGCGCAATGGTACGCCTATTTCATGAGGCGCCTGGCCGAACGTCCCGCCAACGTGGCTTTTCTGGTTCGAAGCATGCTCTTGGAAAGGAAAACAAATGGGAGATTCGACGACAATCTGTAAAAAATGCGGCGCCAGAAACAGACTGGGCATCCCGAAACGGAACCAGGTTCCCGTATGCGGCCAGTGCGCAAACCCGCTGCCCTGGGTTGTCGACGGAACCGATCACAGCTTCAAAAAGGAGCTGGAGACATCCGTCCCGGTACTGGTCGACTTCTGGGCGCCATGGTGCGCGCCCTGCCGTGTTACGACGCCGGTTCTGGAAGATCTGGCCGGGGAAAGGGCCGGACGGATAAAAATACTGAAAATTAATGTGGATCAGAATCCTGAAATCGCGGGAAACTATAATATCCGGAGCATCCCTACCCTTATCCTGTTTAAAGGGGGGAATGCCGTGGAATCGGTCGTAGGCGCCCTGCCGAAAGAAGCGCTTCTCGAGCGCCTCGGTCCGCATTTGAAATAAGTGCGACGGGCAGTTCTCCACGGAACGGAAATCCATCAAGCTGCGGCCGCATGGGACTTTGACCAGGGCGAACACGAGCCAGCATTTCTCGCAGGGTGCGAGAAATGCTGGCTGGGTTCGCCCGTAAATTTTCAGGATTCGGACCGCTGCTTTATTTTGCGGGAAGCGTAGGTTGAAGTACCGAGGGGCGAACACAAGGTT
>JAFGAO010000197.1 GCA_016933615.1 Acidobacteriota bacterium | reverse complement strand
TTAATTGCCCTGTATTCACAGGTTGGAATATAATTCCTACAATCGGTTCAGATGATGGAGGAACAAAAGAAATGAACTCCTCTCATGCCAGGAGTACGGATAATGCGATTCCTCCTTCAGACGACATACTCTCGTCCTGGAAATCGATTGCGGACTACCTGCACCGCGACGTGCGCACGGTGATGCGTTGGGAGAATGCGCGGGCCCTTCCTGTCCGCCGGGTTCCCGGCGGGGCCAGGGCGGCGATCTACGCTCTCAAGTCAGAACTGGACGGTTGGCTCAGGCGTGAGACGGGCCGGATTCGGGCGGATTCGGGAGAGGCGCATAAGCCGGCGTCCTCGATTGCCATTCTGCCTTTTGTGAACCTGAGCGCGGATAAGGAAAATCAATACTTCGCCGACGGGCTGTCGGACGAAATCATGAACCTGCTTACGCGTATTCCGGACCTGCGGGTTACCGCGCGTACTTCGTCCTTCCTGTTTCGGAACACCTCCCTCGATGCCCGCGAGCTTGGCGCCAGGCTCGGCGTGGGGACACTCCTGGAGGGGAGCATCCAGAAGCATGGAAACCGTGTACGGGTTTCGGTTCAACTGGTGGAAACCCGGAACGGCTATCATCTGTGGAGTGACCGTTTTGACCGCAGGTTCAATGACGCGTTTGCGCTGCAGGAAGAAATCGCCGGGAAGGTGGCCGATGCGCTCAGAGTGAAGTTCGCCCCTGAAACTTTCGTTGCGAGAACTGTTTCCTGTTCCCCGGAAGCGTATAGGTTATGGCTGAAAGGCCGCTCGTTTCAATATGGCCGCCGCAACATCGAGGCGCTTTCCAGGGCGCGCGAATGCTTCGAGAGGGCCATCGTTCTCGATCCCGAGTTTGCACCGGCGCATCTTGGCCTGGCGGAACACTATCGGGAAATATCTTTTCTGGGATTGGTGCGACCGTCCGAAGCCGCGGCAATCGGAAGGCGTTCTGCCCATAGGGCTGTCATGCTGGATGAGGGTTCAGGAGAAGCGCACGCTCTGCTCGGCGTGTTTATCGGCGTATTCGAACACGACTGGAAGGCGGCCGAACGCGGATTCAAGCGCGCGCTGGAGCTGAATCCCGCTTCGGCCCAGGTGCGGAGCCGTTATGCAATGTTTTTCCTGGTTCCCGTGATGCGGCTGGATGAGGCGCACGCCGAGATGGAGAAGGTCCTTGCGCTCGATCCCCTTTCCGCTGACCTGCACTGCCAGATGGCGCAGGTGCTCATGTTCCAGCGCACGTACGCCGAGGCCGAGGGGAGAGTGCAGACCACGCTTGAACTGGACGCCGGTTTCTTCTTCGCCTACTGGCTGCGCGGGGCGATCCAATTCATGCAGCAGCGCTATTCCGAAGCGATGGCGTCCATGGAGAGCGCGATCCGGATTTTCGGCAGGGCGCCGGTCGCTCTCGCTGCGAAGGCGGCGGCGAGCGCGCTCAGCGGCCGAAGCCGCGAGGCGCGCAGATTGGTCTCCGAACTCGAAGATGCCGCGCAGTCGTCGTACATCTCTCCCGTGAGTCTCGCCTGGCTGAATATGTTTCTCGGCCGGACCGACGCGGCTTTCGCGTGGCTCGACCGCGCGATCGAGGAGCGGGATCCGCAGATTATTCATCTGGCCTGCAAACCTTTGTATGACGGCCTGCGTACCGATCCCCGTTTCAGCGCGCTATTGAAGAGATTGCGGCTGCCCGAGGAGGCTGCCTCCGGTCGCTTCCTGCCGGAAGCCTCCTGCGGGGAGGCGCCGCCTGGCCGCAGGCCATAAGGCCGATGTCGCCGGCCAATGGAAGGATCCACACGGACGCACGGAAGACGCACAGGGAAATCCGTAAAACTTGGTGGATCGCTTGGAGATATCGGCGAAGAGAAAACGATGAAGCTCGGGAATGCCTGTATACCTGCGTTTTATAAAAGCTTTCTTAAGGGGATCGATTTTTCGATTCTGAATGGGTTTTCGCCCGATTTTGTGGGGTGATACTTGAGACAGTAAACACCATCTCCAGCCTCTAAAACAAGGAGGAACCATGAAACTTCAAAAGGTCGGTGGAATTGCGGTAATTGCATCCATATTTGTATGGTTTGCGGCCGTTCTGATATACAACCGTTTCGGTCTTCCAGGCGACCCGGTTGAGGCGATGGAGGCTTATTCCACCTCGTCGATTTATTCACATATCCCCCTGTTCATGATTGAGGCTTGTTATGTTTTATATATGGCTTTTTTCCTGTCGCTGCATGAGCGTATGCATGCCGGCGCGCCGTATCTCACACGCATAATGCTGATAGCCATTTCAATAGCCGCTGCCATGGGGATCATGGAGGTCGTAATCTGGATAACGGGCATGCAACTGATCGTTCCTGCCCGGGATGTTTCGTCCTACAGAGTTCTGGACGCCTTATTGAATGGCTTGCACAATGCGGGCGGCCATGCGGCTATGTGGGCTACGCTTTTCGCCGGATGGGCGATCCTGAAGACAGGAACATTTTCGCCTGTTCTCGGCTGCCTGACCATTGCAGCCAGTATCCTCGCGATATTCGGGTTTGCAGTTCCCCCGGTGGGGCGGGTCTATCCCTTTTATATTGCTTATGCAGCCATCCTCTGGATGGGGATTGAACTGCTGCGAAAACAACCGGTTCCGTCGACAGCCAAGGAAATCACGACAGCACTGTAGGGGGGCCCCTGCGCGTCCACCCGATCCTTATTATGGTGGGAAAGGAATAAAAACAATTCATTGCACGGGCAGATCCGTCAGGTCGGGTGGACACGAGGATAACGTCAGCGCACAAGGGACCCACCTAAATAAAAATGGACTTGAATTCAAGAAAGGCACAGACCACCCTTTGACAACAGTCTCATCAAAGGAGGTCCGATCATGACCGCCGCCGAAATTTCCGAGTTTTTCAACCGGAGAGACGCCTGCTGGAACCGGCACGATTTTCAAGCCCTCGCGGAGGACCACGCGGAGGACGGGGAAGTCGAAAGCCCGCTCGGGGGCGAGGTCAAGGGCAGGCCCGAGATCCAGAACATCTATCGGCAATGGTTTGCCTCTTTCCCCGATGTGGAGTGCCGTACCGAGTACCTGTTGATCGATGGGGACCGGGTCGTTCAGGTGGTTCAGATGCTGGGCACTCAAAAGGGAGATTTTTGCGGCCTGGCTCCCACCGGCAAGCGGTTCGAAGTCCGCTGCGTTTTTCTTTTCTTTATGGCCGGAGACAAAATCGGGCGCGAGATCCGGATCTATGATTTCGCGGGGCTGCTTCTGCGGCTCGGGGTTTTGAAGGCAAAGCCGGCATTTTAAGCGGCTGCATCCGGTCGCCCGGGGATGTCTCGACGGTGCCTTTTCCCGTGAGCCGGGGCAGATTTTTGAGGGAGTCGTCTTATCCAGAGGGGAGGGACCATGAAAGCAGAGATTCGCGTCGTCAGAAAGGATGTCCATGTCCTCGACTGCAGCGGCAAGATCACCTTGGGGCCGGGAACAGAGATGCTCCGGAACAGGGTGAACGATGTCTTGCAGAAGGGCGCCCGGAAGATCCTGCTCAACCTTTCCGGCGTGACGTATATCGACAGCGCGGGCGTAGGGGAACTCGTGCGCTCCTATGTCTCTGCGACCAATGCCGGGGCCCGGATAAAGCTTCTCGGCTTGACCGGGAAATTGCGGGACGTGCTCGTCATCACGCACATCATTGTAATTTTCGAAGTGTTCGACGATGAGACTGCGGCCCTGCTCAGTTTCGATTAGCGTCTCCTCTGTCGGCGTCCCCAGGTGAAGAAGCGCGCTTGGACCGGGCGACGTACCACCGCGGAGGGGCAGGTCGGGGCATGAAGGGCGCATGCTCGATTGTGCGCGCGGTTGCGGGCTTTTCGAGATGGAGGTCGTGGTTGAGGGAGCTCGGCGCGCTCGCACGCCGGCGACCGATCTACAGGGAACGGACCAGGCTATATCACGCAACCA
>JAFGAO010000022.1 GCA_016933615.1 Acidobacteriota bacterium | reverse complement strand
GGATTTCCGCTGCATCGACTCCGGTTCGATGTCCTGCCATAAACGGATATCCGGCACCCAGTGCGTTTTCCTGGGTTTCCTGAAGTGGAGGAATAACAACACTCCTATGATCAGTGCGTACATCAATGCAAGCGGGTTCAGGAACGTCATAAGAATTTTTTGGAGTGCGCAAGCTTGCTTGCGCCTTTGGCAGGGTTGTGTTTATCGAAGGCGGCAGCAAACCGCCGCACTCCAAGGACGCTTCCCCAAATCGAAAGATCACAAAAAATCATCATGTCTGGCGCCGCCTACAGCGCCGGCCGGAGGCCGGGCTGGCTTCTGTTTGATTAAAGGGCGAACACAAGGTTCGCCCCTACGATAATCAATGCCGAACACAGGGCGAACACAAGGTTCGCCCCTACTGTTTGATCCAGATGCCGGCTTGGAGGAGCCGGAGCGTTATTTCGTCGAACGGGAGCGACGAGGCCGTTTCCACGTACGGAAAACCCTCCCGCATGCAGAATGCGGACAGTTCTTCGGAATAGTCCCGCATTCTTTTTCGGTATTTCACGATTATCTCTTCGGTCACAACCGGACCGCGCAGGTGGCCGTGTTCGAGGTCTCTCAATTCCGTTCCTTCCTCCAGTTCCGGGTTTGTCTCCTCCGGGGCCAGAATCCGGACAACGAAGACTTCGAAGCCGCTGAACGCAAGGCTGCGGAAGGCGTTCCGGTAATCGTCCGAACAGAAGCAGTCCGAAAGGACAAACAGCATTCCGCGGCTCGATGCGCGTGCCGCGTAGGTCCGGAAAGCCGGCCCGAATGCGGAGGCGCCGCCCGGCGAGGATTTCTCCAGCAGGGCGAGCAGGTCGGAAAGCTGCCGCCTGCCCCGTTTCGGAGGAATCGTGGCGTGCAGGCGATCGGAAAACGCCGTTACGCCGACCCGGTCCTGGCTGTTCAATCCGACATAGCCAAGCATGGCCGCCATTTTTTTGGCGAAGGCAAGCTTGGGAAATCTCCCGTAGCTCATGGAATTGCTCGCGTCCAGTAGAATATGGACGGCGACTTCCGCTTCGGCTTTGGATTGTCTCAGGAAAAGTTTCCGCAGCCGGGCGTAAATGCTCCAGTCAATATAGCGGATGTCGTCGCCGTAATTGTATTTCCGGTAATCGGCGAACTCCACGCTGAAGCCTGGGGTCGTTCCCGGCCGGCGGCCCATTCCCGGGTGGGTTCCCGGCGCACGGGACAGCAGCTCCATGCGGTCCAGGGTGTGGGCGTATTTCCGAAGCAGCTCCTTCATGCTTGCGGGCAGGGCGTTGTGGGCGCTCATTTCGGTCGTATCTGCGATAGTATTTCAGCGACGACGTCGTCGCTCGAGATCCGGGCCACGTCCCCCTCGAAATTGAGCAGGATCCGGTGGCGCAGCGCCGCGGCGGCGATGCTTTGAAAATCCTCGTAGGCCACGTTGTACCGGCCTTCGGTAAGGGCCTTGACCTTTGCGGCCAGGATCATGCTTTGCGCGGCGCGCGGGCTGGCGCCGTAGCCGACGTATTTCTTCACCGGTTCGACGGCCTCCGGGGAATCCGGGTGCGTCGCCAGCACGATTTTCAGGGCATAGTGCTTGACGTCTTCGGCGATCTTTATCTTCCGGGCCAGGAGGCTCATTTCCCGCAGCTCCCGGCGGTTCAGCACGCGGCCGACTTCCGGTGTTTCTTCCGCGGTCGTGAGATCGACGATCCGGGACAGCTCTTCGAAGGTGGGGTACGCGATTTTCAGTTTGAAGAAAAAGCGGTCGAGCTGGGCTTCCGGGAGGGGGTAGGTGCCTTCCAGTTCGATCGGGTTCTGCGTCGCCAGGAGGAGGAAGGGCTCCTCCAGGATGTGGTTTTTGCCCAGAACGGTGACTCTCTGCTCCTGCATCGCTTCGAGAAAGGCCGACTGCGTCTTGGGCGTCGTGCGGTTGATTTCGTCGACCAGGATGATGTTCGCGAAAATCGGGCCCGGCTGGAACTCGAAGCGCTGGATGCCTCCCGAGTCTTCGATGAGCATGTTGGTCCCGATGACGTCGGCCGGCATCAGGTCGGGCGTGCACTGGATCCTGCCGAATTTCAGGTCCAGGATGTTGCTGAGCGTTTTGACCAGCAGCGTTTTCCCGAGTCCCGGCAGGCCCTCCAGCAGGACGTGCCCCCGGCAGAAAAGGCAGATGAGGACGTGCTCCACCAGTTCCGACTGTCCCACAAAGACCTTCTCCGCTTCCTTTTTAAGCCGCGTGAACCGTTCGGTGAATGCCGTGAATTGTTCTTCGAGTGCCTGCATAGGTTCCGTTCCAAGTTCCTAGGGTTGAATCGCACGAAAGTAATCGGCGACGTATTTTCTCAGTCCCGGGGGGATTTTTTCCCTTGCCAGAGCCCGCTCCGCCGCAAGACGGAGGGAGGGGTAGTCCGGGGCCGGCCTGCCCTCGGGGTCTGCGATGTTTTCCGGCTCCGGATTCACGCCCGCAGGCTGCACCGTTTTCCCGGCCGCCGCGGCGTTGCCCGCGTCAATCCCCAAATCCTGGGCGTGCCGGGCGCCGGTGGCCGCACCCCCTGTGTCCGAAGCCCGTTTTCTGCCGTAAATGCCCGGCGATGAGGATCCCGGCGAATCCCCATCCTCCGTGATTTTCGCCGCATCGGCCGTCATCCTTTCCGCCGGCGAATCTTCCGTTTCCGCCAAATCACGGGAACGATCCTCCGCGGAACCGGTATCCCCCGGAGCTGCAGGCCGGAAAGGGAAAGCGGTTGAGTAGGATTCCTGGCGGTTCAACGGGGGCATTTCACGAGTGCCCCCGCCCGCGGATGTTGCCGAAGATCCCCGAAGGGCCGCACTCTCCGGGTTTTCCCCGGCGGCGCGTGCGGCAACTGCGGGGGCATTGCGAACCGGGGCGACGGCGGAATCCGGCGAATCCGGCGATGCGCCGCCGTCCCATTTGTTGGCGGATGTTTCGCCGGTTTCCGGCGCTCCGTCTGCCGCGATCGGTGCCGTTTTGCGGGCCTGGGCAGGTTTCTGAGGCCCGGCTCCGTCGAGAAGACGGACGAGACTCAAAGCCGTGAAAAATAGCAGGCCGATGGCCAGAAGTATTCCATGAGTGCGATGGAACCCCAGGGGTAAGGCTGAAGCCGGTGAGGCGGCGGAGAGCCTTCGGGCGGCGTCCCTGACAAGCAGCCGGTCGATCTCCTCCCGCGGGGGCGTGCACTCCCATGCCGTTACCAGCCTCTGCCGCAGATTCAGGTTCCGGTCCACCCGCCTTACGGTCTCTTTCCATGAGGGCATGCCCAGAAAGGAGAAGACGATGGCCGCCGCGGTCAGCCCCGCGCCCAGCAGGCCCAGCCAGAGCCCCGACGACCGGTAAAAGCGCAAGCTTTCGAAGGTGAACAGAACGGCCGTGATGCCGAAAAGACAGCAGGCCGCAGCCGCAGATCCGGCGAGTCGCACAAGGAACAGTCTCCTGCGGATCCGTTTGAATTTTCCGGCGATGCGCTCCGCGTCCGTCATGGTTTCAATCCTTTTCATACACGAGGGTCCGATCGCCGTGAAGAATAAGCAGGATACCGAACGCCAGGGAGAGCAGAAGAAGAATCAGGGTGCAGGATTCGTGGCTCACGCCGGACCGCAGCCGGATCCAGAAAAACCCGAGAAGGGCCGCCGCCGCATACGACAGAATCCAGGCGACAACCCATTTCCGGCAGCCGAGGCTCAAATGGAATATCAGCAGGATCAGCACCATCAGAAACAGGAAGGTGTCGGCGAACGTCCAGGCAATCCGCGCAAGCGTGGCGGCCCCCATATATTTCGCAAGAAAGAAAAGAGGAAGCCCCATGCTGAGCATCACGACGGCATAGACAGCGGACGCGGCCATTTTAGCTGAAAGCAGCTGCCGCGGCGACACCGTCAGGGCGCCGGCAAAAGGCATGGAGCCGAGATCCTGCGCGTGCATGCGGAGAATGATCCAGGGCGCGGCTCCGGCGATGAGGACGCCCTGCAGAACCGAAATCTGGAGAAACAGGGCTTCGCCCGCGGTCGTAAACGAAAAGGTTTCACGGGAAAGAAAGCTGAAGAAAAAATAGAGCCCGGCTGCGGAAAACAGGAAAAGGTAACCGGTCAAAAACAGGCGGAAAGCCCGGTTGCGCGCCGCGGCCTGAATGTCTTTCCCCAGCAGCGCCCCTATCATGATTTCTCTCCCGATGGATTCCCGGCACTGTCGGCAACCAGATCCTGCAGGAT
>JAFGAO010000196.1 GCA_016933615.1 Acidobacteriota bacterium | reverse complement strand
GGATGCCGGATGAATATTAGCATGGATCCTAAGATTGCACCCGAAATTTTAGATATTTTTACTTCTGTGTCCGTGACAATTGAAATAGGCGCACAGAGGCGTCTGTGCTAGCCTTGAAGCCGTACTTTCCGGCGCGGCTCCGGCCCCGGCCGAAAACAGGACAAGGAGACGGTAATTGCAATGAAAGCGGCCTTGTTGACGGGACCTGAAGAAATTAGGATGGGCGCAATCGACCAGCCCGTCCTGTCTCCCGAAGACGTGATGATTCAACCGGCATGCGTCGGAATCTGCGGTACGGACATTTCTTTTTATTTCGGACACCGCCGGGTCCCCTATCCTTTTGTCCTGGGGCACGAATTGATGGGAACCGTTGCGGCGCTGGGCCAAGCCGTAGACAGATTTTCCGTCGGACAGCGCGTCATAGTCGAGCCGAACTATCCTTGCGGGTCCTGCAGGCTGTGCGCGGCGGGGCGGGGGGCGATCTGCCCTAACAAAATAAGCATGGGCGTGAACGTCCCGGGATGTTTTTCCGAATTTGCCGTCGCGCCGGCGGAGTTTGTATGGGAGATTTCCGATTCGATTTCCGATCCCGATGCCGCCACCATTGAACCGCTGGCGGTTTCCATGCACGGGTTGAAGCGTTCGGGCGCTAAAAGTGGGGACACGGTCGCCGTCCTGGGCTGCGGCGTTGTCGGCCTTCTCCTGATCCACGCGGCCTCGGCCATGGGAATACGCACGATCGCACACGACCGCATCGGCTCCAAACTGGACATGGCCCGCAATTTGGGCGCCGCGATCGCAAGCGAAGCCGGGGAGGAACCGGCCGCTCTCTGGGAGAGGGAGAGCGTCACGACGGTTTTTGAATGCGCCGGCACATCCGCTACCGTGGAACTTGCCCTGGCCGCGGCTCCCCGGGGCGCAAATGTGGTTCTGCTCGGTCTGCCGGCCGCTCCGGCGCAATTTATTCCGATGCGGCTGGTCAGGGAAGGAATAAATATCTACACATCAATGATCTACGATCACCCTAACGATTTTGCGCGCGCGATCGGCCTGGTTGCGGACGGGACGCTTCAACCGTCGCGTGTTGTGACCGATACCTTCCCGTTTGAATCCGTTTCCCGTGCGCTCCGGCTTGCGGGAACGGGGGAATCGGGAAAGATTCACGTCTTGATGAGGGAGAACCCGCGGTTATGAAGATACTGCTTATTCACGGGCCCAACCTGAATTTGCTCGGCAAAAGGGAACCCGGGATATACGGGTCGAAGGACCTCGAGGAAATCAACGCGCAGGTCCGGCTTCTGGCGGAGGAAAACGAAGCGGAATTGAAAATAGTGCAGTCCAACAGCGAAGGCGCCCTGGTGGATGCAATCCAGGATGCCGCCCGATGGGCCGACGGCATCCTGATCAATCCCGGAGCCTACTCGCATTATTCTTATGCCATCCGGGATGCCCTGTCGGCGGTCGGCCTGCCGGCGGTGGAAGTGCACCTGTCCAACATCTTCGCCCGCGAGGAATTCCGGCATCTCTCGGTGATATCCCCGGTTGTGGAGGGAACGGTTGCCGGGCTCGGCTGGCGCAGCTACACGTGCGCCATGGAGGGGCTGATCGGCATACTGAGGGAACGGGGGAAATAGGTTTATGCCTCCGGCCGCCGCTCCAGCAAAGCCCGTATGTGCCGGGCCGTCTCATCGATGCCCATCGAGGATGTGTCTACGGTGATGTCCGCCTGTGCGTAGGCGTGGGCCCTCTCTCTCATGAGCGCCGCGATGCGCCCGGCCTTGTCACCCCCGCGAAGCATCGGCCGGTCCCGGCCCGATCCCACCCGCGCCAGGATGATCCCGGGATCCGCGGTCAGGGTGATGACCGTGCCGCTGCCCTTCATCAGTTCCAGGTTTCCCGGGTTGGCGACGGCGCCGCCGCCTGTAGCGACAACCTTCCCGCTCTCTGCCGCCAGCCTCCGCACCAGGCTGGATTCAACAAGGCGGAATGCAGGCTCTCCCCTGCCGGAGAAAATCTGGGGGATGGCCATGCCTTCTTCTTCCTCGATCACGGCATCCATATCGATGAAATCATAATCCAGAAGCGACGCCAGGCGTTTCCCCACGGACGACTTGCCTGTCGCCATGAAACCGCACAGATAAATGTTCCTGTTTGCCTGTTCTTTCCCGGTCATGATCTTTTCAGGAACGTTGTCCGTTGAAAATAGTCCATGAAGGTTATGATTAACATCGAGAGTTGCGAATTTTCATCATGCCTCAGACTGTTTGGACCGTTTCGACCGTTGCCGGCCCGAATTCCAGCTTCTTTATTTGTGTTTTGACAGGGACTGCCCTGTTCCGCCCCGGCGCACTTTTATCATTTCCGC
>JAFGAO010000195.1 GCA_016933615.1 Acidobacteriota bacterium | reverse complement strand
TATGACCATGTACCAGGCGACCGCCGGATCCGGCCAGCGGTTGTTTTCCTGCGACTTCGGATGATCCATCAAGAATTCCCCCATCGCGTTGATCTTCCGGCCATTTTCAGCCGGAAGGGTTGCTCCGATTCGGATCGCATTCTACACTGGAAGGGCAAGGAAATTACATTCAATTCTGCGGCCGCTTTCCGGCGCCCGACGGGCGGGCGATCGGCCTTTTTTTTCCGGTTCGGTCGGGTTAATCTGTAGGCATCGCGGCCGGGCGCCGATGCGCCGACGGTTAATTGATCGGAATCCGGTTTCTCCGCCGCGGCGATTTCATGATCGGGACAGACTATGACAAATTCCAACGCTTCGCTCTTGATGTGCCCTCCGGCCTATTTTGACGTGCAGTATGTCATCAATCCCTGGATGGAGGGAAATATCGGCAAGGTCGTCCGGTCCAGGGCCCGGAAACAGTGGGATGCCCTGGTCCGGATTCTTTCGGATCGAAGTGAAGTGCGTATCGTGGATCCGATCGCGGGCCAGCCGGACATGTGCTTCGCTGCCAACGCGGGATTGAAGCTCGAGAATCTTTTCGTGCCCTCCCTTTTCCGCGTCCCCCAGCGGGTGCCCGAAGTGCCTGTATATACGGAATGGATCCGGGCACAGGGAATCGAGGTGAGAGATATTCCCGACGACTGCACCTTCGAGGGGGAAGGGGACGCTCTTTTCCAGCCGGGAAGGGACATACTCTGGGCCGGTTACGGGGTTCGCAGTTCTCTGGCGTCCCACAAATTTTTAACCGAGTTTTTCCGATGCCCGGTCTACAGCCTGCGCCTCGTCGACGAGCGCTTCTATCACCTGGACACCTGTTTTGTACCTCTGCCCCAGGACCGGGTGATGGTTTACCCCGCGGCCTTCGACAGGCGGTCGCGCGATCTGATACGGGAACATTTTGAGCCGTCCAGGCGGATTGAAGTCGGCGACGGGGACGCGCAGCGTTTCTGCTGCAACGCCGTCCGCGTCGGCAATACCCTGGTCGCCAACCATGTTTCCGATGCTCTGCGCCGTAAACTTGAAGACTGGGATCTCGAGGTCGTCACGACGGATTTGAGCGAATTCATTCTCGCGGGCGGTGCGGCCAAATGCCTGTGCATGCTGCTGGACCAGGATGCTGTGGTGCCGCTGTCGGAGCGGAAAGCCGTGGAATCCCCCATCTCGAGCGAGCGCCTGGAACTGACGGGGCACCTTCTCGACTCCGGTCTCCTGAACCGGGCCATGGACGCGGTTACCGCCGCCGGGGGCAGTTTCCGCGTGGAACAGTTTCGCGCCGGCCTCCGGCACGATCAGACATCCCTGTGCCGGCTGCGCGCCAGCGCCCCCGACCGCGGGGCCCTGAACCGGGTTCTCAAGGAGCTCCAAGGGCACGGCGCCGTCGTCGTCGCCTCCACGAAGGAAGCTTCCCGCCAGGCGGCGCCGGCGGACGGAGTGGCTCCCGAAGGCTTCTACAGCACGACCATCTATCCCACGGACGTGTACATCGGCGGCCGCTGGATCCGGGCTGAAAAGCAGCGCATGGATGCCGTGCTGGTCATCGACGGCGGCGCAGGCTCGGTCCGCTGCGAACTCCTCCGCAACCTGCGCGCCGGGGATGCGGTGGTTTGCGGCGTCGAGGGTATTGCGGTCCACACTCCGGAAACCGCGCGGACCGAGGAAGCCTTCGCCTTTATGAGCGCCGGGGTTTCCAGCGAAAGGCGCGTGGAGCGCGTCGTCGAGGAGCTGGCCCTGGAGATGAAGCGCATCCGGAGCCGGGGAGGGCGTCTCGTCGTGGTCGCCGGTCCCGTAGTGATTCACACCGGCGGCGGACAGTATCTGGCGGAAATGATACGGAACGGGTATGTCCAGGCCCTTCTGACCGGAAACGCCCTGCCGACGCACGATATCGAGCTGAATATGTTCGGAACCTCGCTGGGAGTGGACATGAAGCGCGGGACCGGCGTGCCTCTGGGGCACCAGTACCATCTGCGCGCCATCAATCGCATCCGTGCAGCCGGTTCCATCGCGGCAGCGGTAGAGCAGGGGCTCGTGACCGGCGGCGTCATGTACGAGTGCATACGGCGCGGCGTCGAGTTCGTCGCGGTCGGATCCATCCGGGACGACGGCCCCCTGCCGGAAACCATGATGGATCTGTGCCGGGGCCAGGCGGCCTGCGCCGGGGCCATCGAAGGGGCCGATATGATCCTCATGCTCTCCTCCATGCTGCATTCCATCGGCGTGGGCAATATGACGCCCTCCGGCGTACGCCTGATCTGCGTCGATATCAATCCCGCCGTGGTAACCAAGCTGGCCGACCGCGGTTCGGTGGAATCGACCGGCATCGTGACCGACGTGGGTTTGTTTCTGAACCTGCTGGCGCATTATTTGAGTGAGGATGCCGATGATGAAAAATACGAGGCCGCGGTCGCCGCCAAGCGGTTGCGCACGCAGCCCGCGCCCGAATGAGACGAAATAGAGGACCGCAATGATGCCTGAAACCAAGGGGATTCCGCTCGAGAAGATCCGGAAGAACCCGGAATCAGGCAGCCGTTTGTTCCATAACTTCGCGAATTGCTGCCAGCGCGCTGTCGATATCGGTTTCTCCGATGCCGTAATGCGTTACCATGCGAAAAGTATTCGGCCCTGTGAGCAGGGTCTTCACACCCTTTTCGCCCAGCCGCTTCAATAACTGCTCCCCCGTGATCCGGTCGCTCGCCACCCGGAAATAGACGATATTGGTTTGTATCCTGGAAAGGTCGATTGCCAGGCCCTCGATTCGATCGATTCCCTCGGCCAGGCGACGGGCATTGCAGTGATCCTCCGGGAGCCGGTCGATCATCCGCTCGAGCGCTTCAATTCCAGCTGCCGCGATAATGCCCGCCTGGCGCATGCCGCCGCCGAGGAGCTTCCTGTTCCGGCGCGCTTCGGCTACGAATTCCCGTGTGCCGCATACCAGGGATCCGACCGGGGCGGAAAGCCCCTTGGAGAGGCAGAAGGAGACGGAATCCGCGCAGCGGGCCAGGTCCTTCGCGTCGATTCCCAGGGCGGCGGCCGCGTTGAATATCCGGGCGCCGTCTATGTGGACCTTCAACCCGTGTTTTCGCGCCAGTTCGGCAACGGCGTCGCAGTAATCCGGCGTCAGTGCCGATCCGTCGCAGCGGTTATGGGTGTTCTCCAGGCAGATCAGCCGGGTTCGCGGAAAGTGGACGTTGTCGCCGCGGATGGCCGATTCCAGATCGTGCGGTTTTATTGTGCCGTCCGGCTGGTTGGGGACGAGGTGGGGGTGAATGCCGCCCAGCGCCGACATGCCGCCGGCTTCGTTCAGGAATATATGGGACTGGTCTCCCAGAACAGCTTCCTCCCCGCGCGCGCAATGGGTCAGGGTGCAGGTCAAATTTGCCATCGTTCCGCTGGAAACGAGCAGTGCGGCTTCCTTTCCGATCCTGGCCGCGGCCATTTCCTCCAGGCGCTTCACCGTCGGGTCCTCTTCGAATACGTCGTCTCCGACTTCCGCGCGGTACATGGCTTCCCGCATCGCGGGCGTCGGCAGGGTAACCGTGTCGCTTCTCAGATCGATTTCTTTCATGGCATGCACCTCCAGGCGAAGGGATAGAGAGCGGGAGCCGAACGGTTTCGTTCATTTGTGTGCGGCAACCGCAAGGTATTATACACGCCCTCGCTTTTTATAGTTCCATTCATGGAAGGCATGCACAACCGAGTGCCAAAAGGCGCCATCTGTCTGCCCTTGGGATTTGCCCTGACGGCGGAGCCGCTGCAGATGCGCTACGAGTACAATCTGAAAAGAAAACTGCGCGGATATAAAAAGCGCCGGCCGATTGCATCATGAATGCCGAGCAACAAACCGGCGCCGGTTGAAGCATCCGTTTATGCGGGTCTGGGCGAAAGCCCGGCGGCTTTGACGATCTCGGCGACCTTTTCTTCCCACTCGATCGCCATGATGTGCACGCCGCGCACTCCCTCGATCTCCTTCAACTGCCGGATCATTTCGACGCAGATCTTGATTCCTTCCTGAGCCTGGTTTTCCTTGGGAACCGCGGCGAGTCTTTCGATAAGGGAATCGGGCACGTCCATTCCGGGAACATTTTTCTTCATATACTTGGCCATCCCGGCGGACTTCAGGGGGGTGACTCCGGCGAGGATCGCGCACTGTTTGTGCAATCCCCGCTCCCGGACCTCGCCCATCCACTTGGAGAACTTCTCGACATTGTAGATGCACTGCGTCTGGATGAAATCGCAGCCCGCCTTGACCTTCTTCCCCAGCCGCATCGCACGGATTTCGTAGGGATCGGCAAAGGGATTTTCCGCGGCGCCGATGAAGAGAGAGGGTGTGCCCTTCAGTTCGTCTCCTCCCAGGAACTTGCCTTCATCCCGAAGCGTTTTCACCGTGTGGATCAGCTGAATCGAGTCAATGTCGTAGACATTCTTGGCCTTGGGATTGTCGCCGAAGCTCTGGTGGTCGCCCGACAGGCAAAGAATGTTGTTGATTCCGAGGGCCGCGGCTCCCAGGATGTCGCTCTGAATGGCGATCCTGTTGCGGTCACGGCAAACCAGCTGCCAGATGGGGTCAAAGCCCATCTCCTTCAGGATGACGCAGGATGCCAGGGAACTCATCCTCACGACGGAAGTCTGGTTGTCCGTTACATTGACCCCGTCCACGACTTCCTTCAGCAGGTTTCCCTTTTTCCGGACCGCTTCCGCATCCGATCCTCTCGGCGGCCCGCATTCCGAAGTCACGACAAACTCACCCTTCTCCAGCAGCCGCTCAATGTTTGATTTCGTCTTCACCGTTTCAAATCCTCCCTGTTATGGAAAATCGTAAGATTAGGAATCTTTGGGTATCCTCAGGTCTTCTCTGACTCTAGTGCGCGGGCCGCCGTCCCTGGAAGTCGACCAGTTTTTCACCTCGATGATTTTCTCGTAATTTTCCAGCTGCCCGAGTTCTTTCAGCCGATCCACAATCAGCTGCCAGGCGCAGGGCGTATCCGGATTGACTTCGCATTTTCCATTGGAAGAACCGCCGCAGGGGCCGTTGAACAGGCTTTTGGCGCAGCGGGCGACCGGGCAGATGCCGCCGGTCAGGTGCAGGATGCATTCGCCGCAGCCCTGGCACCGTTCACTCCATACTCCCTGCTCCAGGGTTACCCCCAGGAATGTGGTGTTGATTGCGGGCAGAACGACCTTTCCCGGGAACCGTTCCGCCGTGTACTGAATTCCCGCCCCGCACGCCATCGAAACAATCGCTTCGTAGTCGTCCACAAACGGCTTGATCTGGTCGATATACTCGAAATCGCACTGGCGCTCCAGCGTGTGTTCCTTGATTTCGATCTCCCCGCCGTTTTTGGCCCGGGACAATTTCAGTTCGGACGCCAAGACACCCACTTCCCGCTCGCCTCCCGCCGCACAGACGGTGATGCACTCGTTGCAGCCCAAGAGCAGGATTTTCTTATAGGGCTTGACCATTTCCAGGATCTCTTCCAAAGGCTTCCTGTTCCCTACTATCATTTGCGACCTCCAGATACTGCGGAGCCGGGCTCCGCCGCTTTCATGCCTTGAACGCCTTGTTTTTATCTTTAACCGGATTCGGGCCCAGCGCCCGGATTTTTTCCGTCATTTCCTTGGCTACCTGGGCGAATCTCGGGCCGTCGGATGTGGCTATGTGATACATCTCGACGCGCTCGGGCTCAATGCCCACTTCCTTTAGAAGTTCCTTTGCATAGGCAATGCGTTTGACGGCGCGCAGGTTGCCCTTCAGAAAGTGGCAGTCCCCGATTTCGCATCCTGCGAGATACACCCCGTCCACGCCGGATTCCAGGGCTTTGAGCACCATCAGTACGTCTACCCTGCCCGTACAGGGAACCTTTACGACCTTGACGTTTGTCGGATAGCTGAGTCTCATCGAACCTGCCAGGTCCGCGGCGGCGTACGCTCAATGCTCGCAGCAGTAAGCCAGTATTTCAGGTTCGAAATCCGTGTTCCGGGCGTTTTCCCGCTGCGCGGTTTCCTTTTCAGCCTGCTGTACGTCTTCCATTACCATCTCCTTATTATGCTTTAAGCCGGGCGGCACTGCCGAGGCTGGATCCTTCTCCGCGCGCGTTGCCTCATGCCGCGCCGAGAACCAGAGCTTTGGCTTTTTCCCAAAGCTGGGAGTCCTTAAAGTGCATGAGCTCGATGGCCCTGGCGGGGCACTCCGCCACGCATGTGCCGCAGCCCTTGCATTTTGCCATGTCGATTTCGGCTTCCCCCTTGATATTGATGACCGGTATCCCGAAGGGACAGACGCGCACGCATGTCAGGCAGGCCGCGCAGCGTTGGCCGTCCACCATGGCCACGATCCCGCCGACCATCATTCTTTCTTTCGCCAGGATCGTGCAGGCGCGGGCGGCCGCCGCGCTGGCCTGGGCGATGGTTTCGCTGATCGTCTTGGGGCTGTGGGCGGTCCCGGCCAGGTACAGTCCGTCCGATGCGAAATCAACCGGACGAAGCTTCATGTGCGCCTCGACGAAGAAGCCTTCCTGGTTGACGGGAAGCTTCAACTGCTGGGAAAGTTCCTTGATGTCTCTCGGGACGGTTGCGGCGGAGAGCACAAGCAGGTCCGGGTTTACGGTTATCCGCTCCCGGATGATCTTATCCGTGTAGGATACCTTCAGCTGCCCGCCGTCTTTCTCGACATCGGGCTTTTCTTCGGGCACGTAGCGCGCAAACAGAACCCCCTGTTCCCGGGCCTTGGCGTAATAAGGTTCCGCCAAACCGTAGGTCCGGACATCCCGGTACAGCACCGTTATTTCCGCATCCGGATTCAGTTCCTTGATCTTGAGAGCGTTTTTGACCGCCGTGGCGCAGCATGTACGGCTGCAGTTCGGGCGTTGCTCGTTCCGGGATCCGACGCACTGAATCATCACGATCCTGCCCGCTTTCTTTATTTCTTCCGGCCGGTTGACGATCCGGTCTTCCAGTTCGAGCTGGGTCACGACGCGCTCGTCCATGCCGTAGAGGTACTCGGTCGGTTTGTACTCCGTAGCCCCGGTGGCTACGATGGTCGCCCCGTGCTGTATCTCCTGCAGCTCTTTGTCGGGCCCGACTTTCACCGTGGTCTTGAAATTGCCCTTGGATCCGGAAGAGTCGACTAGCTGGGTCTGCATCAGGACGTGGATCATGGGGTGGTTCATAACCCGCTCGATCAGGCTTTTGAGCAGCGCATCGACATCTTTCCCTTCAAGGGTGTAATGAATGTTCCGGATATTGCCGCCCAGCCTGTCCTCTTTTTCAATAAGGTAGGCTTCGTATCCCTGGTCCGCGATCTTCAGGGCGGATGTCATCCCCGCGACTCCCCCGCCTATAATCAGGGCTTTGTGCGTGACCGGCATGCCGACTTCTTCGAGAGGTTTGATCAGCCTGGCGTTGGCCACGGCCATGCGGACCAGATCCTTCGCCTTGTCGGTGGCCTCCCCTTTCTGTTTCATGTGCACCCAGGAGCACTGGTCCCGGATATTTGCCATCTCGAAGAGGTATTTGTTCAATCCGGCCTGCCGCACGGTTTCCCGGAACATCGGTTCGTGGGTCCTGGGGGAACAGGAGGCCACGATGACCCTGTTCAGTTTGTGTTCATGGATCGCGTCCTTGATCTTGGCCTGGGTGTCCTGGGAGCAGGTGTACAGGTTCTCTTCAACGTGGACGACATTGTCCAGCGTCCTGGCGTACTCCCTGACTGCGGGAACGTTCACCACGCCGCCGATATTGATCCCGCAGTTGCAGACGAACACGCCGATTCTGGCTTCCTGGCCGGATACGTCGACTTCCGGGGGATATTCTTTCTTGATGATCATGCTGCCGCGCGCGGTATGGAGCAATCCGGTGGCGTCCGCCACGGCACCGCTGGCCTGGGCGACCGTCTCGGGGATATCCTTGGGTCCCTGGTACCCGCCGCAGACGTAGATCCCGTGTTTCATGGTCGACGTGGGGGCGAAGGGGTCCGTTTTGGCGAAGCCGTATTGGTCGGTTTCCACCCCTAGCTTTTTCACCATCTCGATCGTATTGTCGGCGGGTTCCAGCCCCACGGACAGAACGACCATTTCGAATTCCTCTTCGACGACTTTTCCCTCTTCGTCGATGTAGGTGATCAGCAGGTTTTTGGTCGCGAATTCTTCCCGTATCTTGGAAACCATGCTTTTGATGTACCGGACGCCGCTCTGCTGGGCCCGGTTGTAGTAAGTTTCGAAACCCTTGCCGAAAGCCCGGATATCCATGTAGAAGATCGTGGGTTCGATGTTGTCGTCGTGTTCCTTGGCGATCACGGCTTCCTTGGTGGCATACATACAACAGACCGAGGAGCAGTATTCGTGGCCGCAGTTGCTGTCGCGGCTGCCCACGCACTGGATGAAAGCGATTTTTTTCGGATGTTTCCCGTCCGAGCGGCGCTGCACGACGCCCGCAAAGGGGCCGCTGGCGCTGAGAATCCGCTCGAATTCCAGGCTGGTCATGACGTTTTCATACTGCCCGTAGCCCAGCTCGGGGCGGATGCTGCCCTCGACGGTCTTGAATCCAGGAGTAAGGATGACCGCACCGACGTTGAGGTCCATGACTTTATCGCGGTCGTCGTGGTTGATGGCGCCGGCCTGGCATACAAACACGCACTGCATGCATTCGGAGCATATGCCGCATTCCAGGCATCTTTGGGCGGCCGCCACCGCCTCTTGCTCCGACAGGGCGGCTTCCACTTCACGGAAATCGCGCTTGCGCTCCTCGGCATCCCGCTTGGGCGGTTCGAGCCGGGGCGCCTTGGAGGCCGTTTCCATCAATTGGGCTTTTTCTTCGGGATCGAGTTTGGCTTCCGGAAACCTTTCCACAACCTCGACCACGGGCGGCCACTGCCGGTTATCGGCTTTAGCCAGGTAGGCTTCAATGGCTTTGGCCGCCTTGTGTCCCGCGTCGATGGCATCGACGACGAAGGTTGTGCCGGTGACCGCATCGCCGCCGGCGAATATGCCCGGAACATTCGTCGCCATCGTGTCTCTCCGGATGGCGACGGTTCTGCCGTTGACGGTTTCCACCTTGTCCTTCAGCGGTGCCAGATCCGGTTTCTGGCCGATGGCGAAAATGACGATATCGCAGGGAACAATCTCCTCGGTGCCTTCGATTTCATCGAAATCGGGGCGTCCGTCGACAAATCCGCGGAAATGGACCCGGACGGTCCGCACGCCGGTGACCTTGCCGGCCTCGTTCGTAATTTCCTTGAACGTTCTTCCGGCGTAAACCGTAATGCCTTCGTCGCGCGCGTCGCGGACTTCCCAGTCGTGGGCCGGCATCTTGTCTTCGCTTTCGAGGCAGGACATGCCCACCCAGGCGGCGCCTAGACGCACGGACGACATGGCCGCGTCGATGGCGACATTGCCGCCGCCCAGAACGAGGATTCTTTTGCCCGCGAAGGAGGAGGATCTGCCCGAACCGTTCATGCTGACTTCACGCAGGAAATCGGTCGCCAGGTGCACGTCCTCGAGATCGTTGCCCGGAATCGGCAGTTTGACTCCGGTGTGCGCGCCGGTTGCGACAAAAACAGCGTCGAAATCGGACAGCAGGGCGGCGGCGTCCTCTACCCTGTGGTTCAGTTTCAGGTCGACGCCGCGGGATAGGATTTCGTCCACCTCTTTCTGCAGCAGGTCGTACGGCATGCGGTATTCCGGGATCCCGACCCGCATCATGCCTCCGGCGACGGGCAGCGCCTCGAAGACCGTGACTTCATAATTTTTGGAGATCAAATCCCCGGCCGCGGTCAGACCGGCTGGGCCGGAACCGATAATGGCGATTTTCTTTCCCAGCCCGCTTTCGTCCGGTTCTATCTGACGGCCCGCCGCGTAGGCTTTCCGGACCTCCTCCGGGTGCGCGAATGCCCAGTCGGCCACGAATCGTTTCAGGTGCATGATGTTGACGGCTTCATGGCCGTTATCCGCCCGGGTGCAGGCATCCTCGCACTTGTGGTTGCAGACGCGACCGCAGACGGAGGGGAAGGGGTTGTCCATTTTTATCGTGCGGTAGGCGTCCGCGAACCGTCTCTCGCGGATCAGGGCGACGTAGCCCATGGCCCTCTGCTCGATGGGACAGGCGTTGCGGCAGGGGGCTTCCCCCCTCTTTTCTATCGCAAATGCATTCGGGATGGCCTGGGGGTATTTCTTGTAAATGGCCTTGCGGTCGTCGAGCAGCGCGTTGAATTCGTTCGGGCGCGCTATGGGACAGACGGCGGCGCAGTCGCCGCAGCCCGTGCACTTTTCCAGATCGATGAAGCGCGCGCGTTTGCGGACCTTGACGGTGAAATTCCCCGGTTCCCCGGAAATGGCCTCCACGTCGGTGGATGTCATAAGGTCGATGTTGAGATTTCCTCCGGATTCGACCAGCTTGGGGGACAGCACGCACATGGCGCAGTCGTTGGTGGGGAATGTTTTGTCGAGCTGGGACATCACCCCGCCGATCGCGGGCGAGGATTCCACCAGATAGACATAGTAGCCGGATTCGGCCAAATCCAGGGAAGACTGGATTCCGGCGATACCGCCGCCAACAACCATTACCGCTCCAACCTTTTCAGCCATACTTACCTCTCAATCATTTCGAAAACCATGAGTCAGTCCGGCCTCCGGCCTCAGCCGGAGGCCGGGCCGACTTCCGACTTCCGGCTTCTTTCCATCACATCAATCCTTTGGCATTCAGCAACGGGAGGGGATCTACGAAATGCCGCTTGAACCACTTGCCCACATCTCGGTGTCCCATCGCCAGCCCCATAAGTTCCGTATAGTAGAGGATGGGCAGGTTGAGCTTTTCACCGAGTTCCTGTTCCACGTCTTCCTGGCGGGTGTCCAGGTTCATCTGGCACATGGAACAGCCGACGACCACGCAGTCCGCGCCGGTTTCCTTCGCCTTGGACAGGATCCTTCCCACGAGTTTCTTGAAGATATCGATGCGCGTCACCATCAGGCTGGCTCCGCAGCAGTCCGTTTTATAGGACCATGGAATCACCTCGGCGCCCAATTCCTCCACGAGATGATCCATGTGCGTGGGATTCTCGTAGTTTTTGATTCTGGTCAGTTTCGGCGGGCGCACGGGGAGGCATCCGTAATAGCACACCGCTTTGAGGCCCGACAGCGGCTTTACCAGCTTTTTCTTTACCTCTTCAATGACGGACTGATCGCTGAAGTAATCCAGGGCAAAGCGGATTCTCACATTTCCTTTGTACGGGAAGCTGGTTTTCTTCCCGTTCTCTTTGATTTCATATTCGGCCGCCTTGAAGCGGCTGTAGCAGCTTGCGCACGGGACGAGCAGGTCCCGATCGGTTCTTTCGGCGATCGCCAGGTTGCGCGCCGGCAATTCAACGGCAAGATTTTCGTCGATGCAGTGGGCGGAGGTTGCACCGCAGCAGGACCAGTCGTCCAGTTCGTCGAGCCTTATATCGAGGAGGTCCGACACGCCCCGGACCGACTCGTCGAATTCTTTGGATGTGCCTTCAAGGGAGCACCCGGGAAAATAGGAGAATTCTTTCACTGGGCGCCTCCTTTTTCCGACTTTTCGAAGATGACTTTCAGATCTTCCCCCCCCTTGAAGGTGGGGAGAACCGCGATTTTACCTTTGAGGAACAGCTTAAGCGCCCATCCCATCATGCCGGACAAACCTCCGGTCTTCATTTTATAAATGCCGAAACCCGGTTCCCATGTTCGGCCCGTGTACTTTATCAGTTTCAGGAAAAACCTGTGAAACAGAGATATGTCTTTCTCGCCGGTGGCCATGCCGGAGCGGTGGGAGATGCCCCTCAGGGTATCCATCACCTTGGCGATGTCTATATTGTTCGGGCAGCGCGTGCTGCAGGCGTAACAGGAGGCGCAGAGCCAGATTGTCTTGGAAGAGAGAACCTTGTCCCGGTGCCCGTACTGAATGTGGCGGAACATCTGGTTCGGGAGCAGGTCCATGGCGAAACTGACCGGGCATCCCGCAGCGCATTTCTGGCACTGGTAGCAGTTCTGAACCTTTTCTCCGCTTTTCTCGTAAATTTCGTAAATCAGCGAATTGTTGCTTTTACCGACAGGGTTGCTTGAATCCATCATTCACTCCGGTCCTTATTTAACTGGCCATAAAAATCCTAGATGGTATCACAATATATTTGTATCTTGTAGGAGGAATTAAGGCAAGCGCATTAAAATTTCAAACCAGCGCAAATTTCTTGATTCCGGGAATTCCAATGTATATGAAATCGAATTTAATAATCATCATGATAAATCATACCCTATTTCGACCCATCGATGAATCGGGAAAAAAGCAGGGAGAAATTCCTTTTCCAGAAGTATTTAGGGCCCCGGATCCGGCCTTTCTGGTCCGCTCTGCGGAAAGCGGTTTCAGGAAATGAAATTGGGCCAAACGATGACAACCGCAGGAATCTATAAAAAAAACTTAATCCGTTTTTAAATTTAATCATACAAAATTGACAGCGCCGGTGCGGTCCGGTACCCTTCATAACCTTTATAAAAATGAAAGCGAGAAATTTTTATGCCGGACTCGGAGCAGAAAATCGACAACATCCGCAACCTGGCGATCATCGCCCACGTCGACCACGGCAAGACCACCCTTGTCGACGCAATGCTGAGACAAAGCGGGACTTTCCGGCAAAACGAACAGGTGGCGGAGCGGATCATGGACAGGCTCGACCTGGAAAGGGAGCGGGGCATCACGATCATGGCGAAGAACACGGCCATCGAGTACCGGGGCGTGAAAATCAATATAGTGGACACCCCCGGCCACTCCGATTTCGGAGGCGAGGTGGAACGGGTGCTGAAGATGGTGGACGGTGTGATGCTGCTGGTCGACGCGTCCGAAGGGCCGCTGCCGCAGACCCGTTTTGTATTGCGCAAGGCCCTGGAGCAGAGGCTTCCCGCCATCGTCGTGATCAACAAAATAGACCGCTCCGACGCGCGGCCCCGGGAAGTCCTGAATGAAATTTACGATCTTTTCATCGACCTCGATGCCGGGGAGGAACAGATTGCTTTCCCCGTTCTTTATGCCGTGAGCAAGCATGGGATCGCCAAACGGAATCTTACGGATCCTTCAGAAAATCTTCAGCCTCTCTTTGAGCAGATACTGGAAACCATACCCGCGCCGAAGCCTCTTCTGCGGGACAAACTGCAGATCCTGGTGACAACGCTCGACTACAACGACTACGTGGGAAGAATCGCGATCGGGAGGGTTTTTTCGGGCAAAGCGGCGGTCGGGGACAGTGTTTCGGTCTGCAAACTCGACGGCAGGATCGAGAGGATGAAAATCACGCAGCTGTATACCTTTCACGGCTTGAAGCAGGAGCCTGTCCGGGAAGCCCGAGCCGGAGACATTGTCGCACTGGCCGGGATTGAAGGGATCTACATCGGAGAAACCGTGGCGGACGATCAGGATCCGGCGCCGTTGCCTCCCATCCAGGTGGACGAACCGACGCTTTCCATGATCTTTCATCCCAATACCTCTCCCTTGTTCGGCAGGGAAGGGAAGTACGTTACATCGCGGTATCTGCGAAGCCGGCTGGAAAAGGAGGCCCTGGCCAATGTCGCGATCCGGGTTTCGGAAACCGGGGAGAAGGACAGCTTCAAGGTCTCGGGCCGTGGGGAGCTGCAGCTGGCCATCATGATCGAAATGATGCGGCGCGAAGACTACGAAATGCAGGTGTCCAAGCCGGAGGTCATCACAAAGACCATCGGCGCTGTTCTCATGGAGCCCGTGGAACAGGTCGTCATAGACTGCCCGTCGAATTTCATCGGGGCGGTGACCGAAGTGCTGGGGCGGCGCAAAGGGCGGATGGCGAAGGTGGTCGACCACGGGGCCGGAAGGGTCCGGATGGATTTCGAAGTGCCGTCCCGGGGCCTGATCGGATTCCGTTCCGAGTTCCTGACCGACACGAAAGGGACCGGCCTTTTCAATTCCATGTTCCTTCGCTGGCAGCCCTGGATGGGCGACATACCCGGCCGTCTGAACGGCGCCCTGGTAGCCGACAGGCCGGGGACGGCAACTTCCTATGCGCTGTACAACCTGCAGGAGCGCGGCGAGCTTTTCATACGGCCGGGCACCCCTGTTTATCAGGGTATGATCATCGGGGAAAATGCCAAGAGCGCCGACCTCGACGTCAACGTGACCAAGGAAAAGAAGCTGACCAACATGCGCGCCTCAACCGCCGATGAAGCGATCCGGCTCGTGCCTTTCCGCGAGCTCTCGCTGGAGCAGGCGCTGGAATTCATCAACGATGACGAACTTGTTGAGATCACGCCAAAGAGTATACGCCTGCGCAAAAAAACCCTACAAGCGAATCAAAGATAGCGGTTCCGTCATCGGATAACGCTTATGGGGTATTCCGGTGACTGTCGCCGAAATGGATCATTTTTCCGGAAAGATCTTGCTTCGGACCCGCTGGGCCAGTCAGAGCAGCCTGTCTCCGCCGTCGACCGAATCGACGCGGTAGTGGCAGCCGCGGCTCTGGCGGTTGTGCCGCGCCGCCTGGGCCACGATCAGCGCCACTTCCACGGCGTTGCGCAGGCCGATCAGCCCGTCGCTCAATTTGGTATGCCGGTAGAAAGTTTCTATTTCATTCTGCATATGGCGCAGTTCCCGGATGGCGCGCGACAGCCGGTCGCCGGAACGCACGAGGCCGACGTAGTGCCACATGATGTTCTGTATGGTCTGCATATCCCCCTGGATCAAGGCCGGGTCGGCGTCCCTGGTCAATCCGGACTCGTCCCAGGCGGGAATTTCCTCGCGGGTCGGAATTCGCACCGGGCCCCCGGAGAACCGGGCTTCGATACTGCGGGCTGCCCGGGTGCCCCATACCAGGCCCTCCAGCAGCGAAGTGGACGCCAGACGGTTGGCGCCGTGCAGGCCGGTGCAGGAAACCTCCCCGACGGCATACAGGTTCCGGATGCCGCTCCGCCCCCACTCGTCGACCGCGATGCCGCCGCAGAAGTAATGGGCGGCGGGAATTACGGGGATCGGCTCACAGGTTATGTCGATGCCCCGGCGCAGGCACTCGGCATGAATGTTCGGGAAACGGCTCTTGATCTTTTCGGCGGGCAGCCGCGTGGCAATGTCGAGCAGGACGTGGGAGTAGCCGTAATCCTCCATCTCTTTGTGAATCGCCCGGGCGACCACGTCGCGGGGGGCCAGATCCTTCCATTCGGGCGAATACTTTGCCATGAACTCTTTGCCTTCGGGGGTGAGAAGGACGCCGCCTTCTCCCCGCACCGCCTCGCTGATCAGGAAACCTTCCGCGCCGGGAACGGACAGGGTTGTGGGGTGGAACTGGATATATTCGGCATTCAGGATGCGGGCGCGGGCACGATAGGCCATCGCGAGTCCGTCCCCCCGGGCGCCAACGGGATTGGTCGTGTTGCGGTAGATGCGCCCGAGACCGCCCGTCGCGAGGATGGTGGCGGCCGCCAGCGTGCGGTGAATGGCCTTTCCCACGCGGTCGAAAACGTAGGCGCCGTGGCACGTGATCGGTTTGTACGTGTCCAGGGGGTCCCGCGAGTGGTGCGGATAGGTGATCAGGTCGACCGCCGTGGCGTTGGTCAGAAGTTCGATGTTCGGTTGCCGCCGGACCGCCTGGATCAGGCCCAGGCTGATGGCTTTCCCGGTTCCGTCCCCGACATGCAGAATCCGGCGCCGCGAGTGCGCGGCCTCGATGCCGTATTCCAGGTCGCCGTGCACTCCGTGGTCGAACCGGATTCCCGCCGCGTCGATCAGGGATTTTTTCAAGAGCTCCGGCCCTTCCTCGGCGAGGATCCGGGCCGCGCGGGGAAGGGAAGCGCCGGCGCCGGCGGCCAGGATGTCTTCCACCAGCATTTCCGCGCTGTCTTCCGGGCCGCGTTCGATAATGCCGCCCTGGGCCCAGCGTGTGTTGGATTCGCTTGGATCGGGATCGCGCGTGACCACGATGATTCGCCGTTCGGGATTTTGCGCCAGCTTCAATGCGGCCGCCGCCCCGGCGATTCCGGTGCCTACAATCAGTGCATCTGTCGTTTTCATAGGGAATATTCTATATTGACAATCCCGTCGTTGGAAACACGAATCGCGCGACTGAAACTATTGAGGATCTGAGTAAACAGCCGCATTTCCGGCCCGTACCGTTCGGGCCGGGCCCTTGTGCCGGCGCCCGGTCCCGTATAGACTGCATGCTTCACTTTTAAGGATCTTCATCGATGGCAGACTCCTATTTCGGAGAAGCGCTGGCGTTAATGACGGCCGTCATCTGGTCCGTTGCCGTCATTCTTTTCAAAAAGAGCGGGGAAACGGTCCATCCGCTCGGGCTGAACTTTTTCAAGAACACCCTGACGATGGTTCTGGTTCCGCCGACCATGCTCGTGTTCGACCGCACGCTCATACACCCTGCTCCTTTCGATGACTATCTGCTGTTGTTGCTGAGCGGCGTGCTGGGAATCGGCATCGCCGACACTCTCTTCTTCAAATCACTGAATATTCTGGGCGCCGCGCGGTCGGCCATCGTCGACTGCCTCTACAGTCCCGTCATTATTCTGCTTTCCATATTCTGGCTCGGGGAAAGGCTTACGTGGATTCAGGCAGCCGGCGCCCTGTTGATCGTATCCGCCGTCCTGACCATCGGCCGGGAGAAGGGGCTCGTCGAAATAACCCGGCGGCAGCTAGCCGCCGGGATATTGTTGGGCGCCGCGGCCATGTTTACGATGGGCGTCGGCATTGTTATGATCAAGCCGCTGCTGGATCGGTCGCCCGTCCTCTGGGCCATCGAGGTCCGCCTGGTCGGGGCCGCCGTCAGCCTCCTCGCCCTGCTCGGGTTTCATCCCGGCAGAAGGGCGGTGCTCCGTTCCTGCCTCGAGATCCGCAGCTGGAAATATACGATTCCCGGATCGGTCCTGGGAACGTATATTGCCCTTATGTTCTGGATAGGCGGAATGAAATACGCCCCCGCTTCCATCGCTTCCGCGTTGAACCAGACCAGCAACATTTTTATTTTTCTTCTGGCCGCGCTGTTTTTGCAAGAGAGGATTACGCGCTATAAAGTCGCGGGGATCGTCATGGCCGTCATCGGCGTTTTCCTTGTGGTCCTGGATTAATCCTTTGTTTGATCGATTCCGATACCGACACCGATTCCGAGCCCCGATGCATGGGGCAAGCAAAAGCCACGCGCCGCAGGCGCGGTCGAAGGATCCGCATTTGTCCCGACTCCTGATATTTTTGGCTTAACCGGTTCCGCGCTGTAGTAAAATCCCCGGTCGAAATCCGGGATAAGTGTACGAAAAACCTTTATCGGAACTGTGGGAGTAGCGGACGGAGCCCAATTAATAATGGACCTTCCCTCCCCGTCTGAGCCCGCAGTTCAAATCGAAAGATGCCATGCACGGAAAAACTCAATGTTACCTGACTGTTATTCTGGCGGCGATGGCGGCGCTATTCGCGGCTTGCACTGCGGCCGAAGGACCTTCCGCGGAAGAGTCCGGCCCGATTCCGGACGAGGACGGCTACCGTTTATGGCTGCGCTACGCGCCGCCCGGCGACTCCGCCGCCCAGTACCGCGACGCGGTTCGGCAAATCGTTGTGCCGGGAGACACCGAGACGGCTCGGGTTATCAGCCGGGAACTGGGCTCGGCCATCGATTCGATGCTTGAGTTCTCCGCCCCCGTTGTCCGGGAATGGACGAAAACGCCCGCCGTGGTTGTCGGGACGCCCTCGACCTCGGAGTGGATCCGCGACCTTGGATGGGATGCCGACCTGGCCGAGGCGGGTCCCGAGGGCTTCGTCATTCGTTCGATCAGGGTCGAGAACCGGCCCGTTATCGCCGTGGCGTCCGAAGGAGAGATCGGCGCGCTCTACGGAGCTTTCCACTTTCTTCGTTTGCTGCAGACGGGCCGGTCGATTCAGGCGCTGTCCGTCGTCGACCGCCCCAGGGTGCAGCTGCGGCTGCTGAATCATTGGGATAATCTCGACGGCTCGATCGAAAGGGGGTATGCCGGCCGCTCCCTCTGGCAGTGGGATGAAATGCCGGGCACGCTGCGCGCGCGTTATACCAACTACGCCCGCGCCAACGCTTCCGTGGGCGTCAACGGCACCGTGATCAACAACGTCAATGCCGACGCCCGCATTCTCACCCCGGAGTATCTGCGCAAGGTTTCGGCCCTGGCGGCCCTGTGGCGGCCCTACGGTATCCGGGTCTACCTGTCGGCGAACTTTGCCGCGCCGGTGCGCCTGGGCGGTCTGGCGACGGCAGACCCCCTGGACCCGGGTGTGATCGGCTGGTGGAAGGCTAAAGCGGACGAAATCTACAGCCTCATTCCGGACTTCGGCGGGTTTCTGGTCAAGGCCAATTCGGAAGGGCAACCCGGTCCCAAGGATTACGGCCGCACACACGCCGAAGGCGCTAACATGCTGGCCGACGCTCTTGCGCCGCACGGCGGCATCGTGATCTGGAGGGCCTTCGTGTACGACGAGGATGTGGACCCGGATCGCTGCAAGCGCGCCTATATCGAATTCACCGGGCTTGACGGCCGGTTCCGCCCCAACGCCGTGGTGCAGGTCAAGAACGGTCCGATCGATTTTCAGCCGCGGGAGCCCTTTCACCCTCTTTTCGGCGGGATGAAACGGACCCCGGTGCTGGCCGAGCTGCAGGCGACCCAGGAATACCTGGGCCAGGCCAGGCACCTGGTCTATCACGGCCCGATGTGGAAGGAGTTCCTCGACTCGGACACCTTTGCAAAGGGGGCCGGTTCCACCGTCGGCAAAGTCCTCGACGGCTCCGTGTACCCTTTCCCCGTCACCGGCATCGTTTCGGTAACCAATCCCGGAATGGACGCCAACTGGTGCGGCCATCACTTTTCGCAGGCGAACTGGTACGCGTTCGGACGGCTGGCGTGGAACCACGGACTTTCCGCCGAACAGATCGCGGAGGAGTGGGTGCGCATGACCTTTACCAATGACGGTCCGACGGTGGCCGCGATCCGCGACATGATGATGTCCTCCTGGGAGACATTTGTCAGCTACACCATGCCCTTGGGGCTCCACCACCTGATCGGGGGGAATCACTACGCGCCCATGCCCGAAAACGACCGGGCGCCCCGCAGGGACTGGACGGCCGTCTATTACCACCGCGCCGCGGCCGACGGCATCGGGGTCGACCGGACACGCCTGGGAAATAAAGCGGTGGAACAATATTTCCCGCCCGTCCGCGACCTGTTCGACGACATCGAAAGCTGTCCGGAGAAATTTCTTCTATGGTTTCATCGCCGCGCCTGGGATCACAGAATGAAATCGGGCCGGACCCTTTGGGAGGAGCTTTGTGAAAAGTATTGCAGCGGTGCGGAGCAAGCGGCGCATCTGCGGGCCAGGTGGCGATCGCTTGCCGGCAGGATAGATCCGCAACGGCACCGGGAGGTGGCCGACAGGCTGGAGATACAGGCGGCCGACGCCGCCAGATGGCGCGATCATGTTCTCCGGTATTTCCAGCAGTACAGCGGGATGCCGATCACGCCTCCCTGATTCACGATGGGAACCTGCATGTTACAGGATATTTGAAAGGAGGCTTTCCGACGGCCGGACTATGTTTCCCGTTCAGGGTGCGAGGTTTATAATCCTGTCCCTTGAACCCTGAACGGTTTTCTACACTTTGCCCAAAGCCTTCAGCACTCTGTCCGGCGTGGCCGGCGATTCAACCCATTTGCCGATCGCGTTGTGGATGGCCATAATCACGAGATGCGTGTTTGCCAGGGAATGGCTGATGCCGTTGCTGCCGTAGCAGGCGTTGCCGGCGCGCGTTTCCAGGAGCTCCAGGTCCACCCGGGGCATATCCAGCAGGCTGACCTTCTTGTATTCGAACATATTCGTGCTGAGTTTCACGCCTGTCTTGCTGTCGTAGATGAATTCTTCCTGGAGCTGGCATCCGGTGGTGAAATCCATCACCTGGTCGATCTGGCTCTCGAGCGACGTGCGGCGCATGATCTTGCCGGGATCGGCGACCACGCCGAACCGGAGTATCTCCACTTCCCCGGTCTCGGTGTCCACGGCAACCTCGCAAGTGGCCACGTTCATGGTATCCAGCGCTTTTCCCCTCTGGTTCCAGAGGGCAAGGGGAGGTCTTCCCGAGTAGGTTGCAAAAAGGTTCGCCCTGATCTGCGAAAGCGGTATGCTTTTGTCCGGATCGGCTTTGACAACGATCTTCCCGCCCTTCATATCCAGGTCTTCCGGTTTCAGGCCCTTCAAGGGGTTGGGTGCCGGTTTTTTCCCGAATCCGCCCATCATTCCGCCGGCGGCAGGGGGATTGTCGGCTTCCTCGACCGCCGTTTCCAGTATCCGCTTCTTCAATTTATTCGCACACTCCTTCACGGCCCAGGAAGATGCGGTGGTGCCGTCGCTGCCGCCGCCCCAGGGCCTGTAAATTTCATGGTGATCCAGCTTCATGCGGATGTCTTCATACTCGAGGCCCAGTTCTTCGGCAACGACCATGGCGTTGGCTTCCATGATGTAGTTGCCGATAACAGGCCCCTTGGAATCCAGATGAACCTCGCCGTTGCGGAGTTCGAGTTTTGGTGAAAAAACCGTACCGGAATGGCGCGGGCACTGGTTGTATCGAAAGCTCGCGCCGTGCATGCGGCCGTCGGCAAGCTTCTTCTCCCCCGCCTTGTGCCACTGCCAGTTCATCATCTTCCTGAGGGCCGCGACACAAGCCTCATAGCTGGGTACGGGGTCGGGATCCTCCTGGGACGTCGGCCCGTGGAGATTCAGCGTCGCGATGTCGATCGGATCCTTCCCCAGTTTTTCGGCGATGACGTAAAAGGTCATCATCAGGGAATCCCAGCTCATCGGATTATGCTGGCCGCTGAGCCACATTTTCCCTCGGTTGCTGTCGACAACCTCCATATACTGTTTGACGTTGACGCACCGGGTTGTGAAGTAGGGGCCGTAGGTCTGGTCCATGGTATTGCCGAAATTGGTGCTTCCGCGGGCGCCTCCGTCCGCGATCGAAAAATCGTCAATAGCCGTGATCAGGCCGTTCGCCTTGATGCCGACCTTCAGGTGCACGTAGCGCTGGTTCAGGTTGAAATCGTACATTCCGTAACGGTCGTGGACGCATCGAACCGGACGGCCGGTCCTTTTGGCCAGCAGCGGCGTGATCAGCTGCTGTTTGCGGATGCCCCAGTCGCAGTACCTTCCTCCGACGAGCATGCATTCCTGGAAGACCTTTTCCCCGGGCAGGCGGTACATGCTTACCACCTGGTCATGTCCCCAGGGGGTGCCTTCAATCCTCAGGTTCTTTCCCTCTCCCTGATAGATGCTGTCGAACCACCAGGCGACGCCGCCTACGGGGTTGGGGATGTGGCCGCAAAAAGCGGCCGTGTTCACGTCCAGTTCAATAATGTGATCGGCTTCCCTGAAGCCGGCCTCGATATCCCCGTCGTTGACGATCGAGAAGGACACATTTCCCTTTTTGGGGGGATTGTTGCCTCCGCCCATACCGAATCCCGTTCCCCCTCCGCCCTGTTTCCCGGTGGGAGTCGGGCGGATGACCGGCGCATCCGGCTTTCTGCCCTCAAGCAGGTCCACGACATGGGGCAGCACCTCCCACCGGACATCGAGCTGCCTTAACGCCTCTTCGCAGATGTCCTCGTTTTCGGCGACGACGATAACCGCAACCTCGGTTCCTTCCTGGTCCGCAATGTTGTCCAGAAAAGGCTGCGCCGGCCCCATGAATCCGCCGCCGGCGCTCAGGTTCTTGATGTCGCCGTCTTCCCATGTGAGGATGTCGACGACGCCCGGAATCCTTCGGGCTTTTACCGTGTCGACGCTGACAACCTTTGCGTTGGCGTAGGGGCTCCTCAGAAATTTGGCGTGGAGCATGTCCGCCGCGACATAGTCGATGCCGTATTTGGCAATGCCCGAGGCCATCGCGCGGGAAAGCCTGCCAGGAAGATTGGGTTTCCCTACAACCCTGAAGTCCTGCCTTTGACCGTTGACTCCTTCCAGATCAGCCATGGAGATTCTCCTAAAAAATCAGTTCCCATTTTTTATAAAAGCAGGGGCGAAACTTCCGCCTTCGGCTACACCTGACAAGACGGCGGACAGGTGCGTCCGCCCTGAACCTCGTGTCCGCCACAGATTTACACGGCGGCCAGCAGCGCGCGCTTCACCAGGGTTTTGGCGATCTGCTTTTTGAACTGCGCCGCTTCGGGGAACGAGCTGGCGTCTGCG
>JAFGAO010000194.1 GCA_016933615.1 Acidobacteriota bacterium | reverse complement strand
CAGGGCAGACGCATTAAAATGAGTGAGCCCGCCGCTAGGGACCTGGAGGGGATCCCCTTGGGGTCGATTTCTTCTTTTTCTCCTGGTGTTTGCGGGGTTTTGCCGGTTGAGCGAACTCCTTTTCCCGCTGTTTGCGGGTCAGATCGATCAGGATCTCCGCGTATTCTTCCGCCAATCTCCGATATTCCCGGTAGCCATCGATCGCCCGTTGCACCGAAGCCGCCTGATCGAGGGGAACATACCGCACCCGGTTTCGCCCGTCGTGCCAACTCTGAAGGTTGTAATGGGGCCGCCCGGTCATGCGGCAGAGCTTTCCCCGCTCCATGGTTTCGATCGCCGCCATCTTCTCCAAAATTCTTTTCGCTTTGAGTGGAATTTTCATGGGAGGAATGATATAGTATTCTATATCTTCCGTCCATACCCAAAAGGAGTTTCCCATGAAAAAATGCGAAGAAAAGCAAGCGCCGAAACCCGGTTTGATCGCCTATTTCGAGCTGTTGGAGGATCCCCGAATGGAGCGGAGACGGCGGCACAACCTGCCGGATATCCTGGTCATCGCCCTCTGCACGCTGTTGTGTGGAGGGGAGAGTTTCAATGACATGGAAGACTTCGGAAAGGCCAAGGAGGATTGGCTGCGCACCTTTCTGAAGTTGCCGGGGGGAATCCCTTCCCATGACACCTTTAATCGGGTGTTCGCCGCCATCGACCGGAAGCAATTCATGGATTGTTTTATGCGATGGACCCAGAGTCTGCGCCGGGCGGTGCATCGGGAGATTGTCGCCTTGGACGGCAAGGCGCTTCGACGCGCCAGCGGTCAAAACGATCCGCTGCCCTATATTGTCAGCGCCTGGGCGCGGGAAAACGGCTTGGTGTTGGGCCAAATGAAGGTGGACGAGAAATCCAATGAAATCACGGCGGTTCCGGAACTTCTCCAGGTGCTTGAGTTGGAAGGTTGCATTGTCACCCTGGATGCGATGGGCTGTCAAAAGAAGATCGCCGAGGCGATTATCAACCGTCAGGCGGATTATGTTCTGGCTCTCAAGGGAAACCAGGGGACCGTCCATGAAGAGGTCAAGGACCTTCTGGACGATCTGGCCCAACGCGCCGTCGATCCGGGGCCAAGCACGCGGGTTTTCCAGGAGGTGGACAAGGATCATGGGCGAATCGAAATCCGCAACTATTGGCAGAGCGACGACCTGGAGTGGTTTGCGGACAGGCCGCAGTGGAAGGGGCTGCAAAGCGTCGGCATGGTCGAAGCCACCCGGCAAATCGGCGACAGGACCACGGTGGAAAGGCGCTATTATCTTTCCAGCCTGCCCCTGGATGCCGAGTGTTTTGCCCGGGCGGTTCGGGGGCACTGGGGCGTCGAGAACTCTCTCCACTGGGTCATGGACGTGGATTTCGGAGAGGACAACAGCCGGGCGCGGAATCGCAACTCGGCGGAAAATCTGGCCCTCCTGCGCAGACTGGCTCTCAATCTCATCCAGAAAGAAACCTCCAACCCCAAGCGCAGCATCAGGCGAAAAATCAAATACGCAGGCTGGAACAATGATTTCCTGCTAAAACTATTGGGGTTTTAATGCGTTTGCCCTG
>JAFGAO010000021.1 GCA_016933615.1 Acidobacteriota bacterium | reverse complement strand
TCGAACCCACAGAACCGCTGGCCGTTCCGATTGTAAGAGTCCTGGTCGTTGCCGACGCCTGACCGCAGATCAGGAACAGGGCGGCAAACAGCGCCAGGATCAGTATCGCTGTTTTTTTAAAGTGGCTCATTTTTTCCTCCTTACAAGCCCGTTATGGATGAGCCCGGGATAAACCTATTGTCCGGTCAATTCCCCAAGCTGGTCTATTCGTTTCAGTGATTCAATCTTGCTGATATGCTCCCGCTTTGTGGCATGAAATTTGGCCACCTCGTCCGCGTAGATCATCGTGAGCGTTTTCTTCATCTCGGGATCTTCCGCGGATTCCAGCCGCTTCTGCAGCAGCAGGAGTTCCTGATACTGGGCGGCTTCCTCGTTTTCAAGCTGCGCCTGAAGCGCAAACCAGGGCTTGTTGATCGTTTCCACAGGATCGTTCCCCGGATCGGGAACCGTCTGGGAGGGAACCAGCAGCCCTTTCTTATTCAGCCCCCCGCGGGAGATCACCTCGCCACCGGAAGAGACCATCACCGTGACGGTCTCTCCGCGTCGGGATTTCTCCTCATAGATGGCGGTTCGTCCGCCGCTGTAAAGGGGAACCATATCCGCCCCCTGCTGTCCATCGGAAAAAATCTTCAGGGCAGCGATACGGAAACCTTCCCCTTCTTTGGTGTAGATGGCGGCGTAGTTGAAACCGCGCAGAATCCGCCGGAAAACCTCCTCGATCGGTTCTCCCACGAACTGGTGCGTGAACTTTTCTCCCCCCGGCTGAAAACCTCGGGCCACGACAACGTCCACGCCGGCCGTCCGGGCGATCATTTCAAGAATTTCACCCAGAGTTGCATTCTCGGCATCGAGGGTCAAATTCTCCCCATCGAAAGTGGCTCCAGGTTTCACCGCGGCCTTGACGGGCGGCGACACGACAAACATCCCCGTTGCCGCAATGATTGCGGCTGTGGCGATGATTCTTACTGTTGTTGAAATTCTGTCGCTCGCTACGGTCATGGTCTCAGTTCCGTCCAACGGATACAGGGCCGTCCGCCTTCTTCGGCGGTGGCTCTGGGTGTCGGCTCGAACCCGCAGAGGAATTTTCAAACCCCGGCGGCCTGCCGACGGCCATCAGGCAATACCCGCATTCGGAGGTGGAACGAGCGGCGCCAGGGCCGGAGATTGATAGAGGAAATTCGGGTCCGCGGGGCAAATCGCCAGCGGAGACAACGGCTCAAATCGACAGCCGTCCATGATCAAGGCGGGCATGGCAACGACGCTCGTTGCGCTGCCTGGTTCCCGTGCGGACCGGATTACGCTTTTCAGACCGGCAGTAACGGAAAGAGAATTCAAAATGTTTTCCATCCCATCGCGGAAGGCAACTCCATCGTCGGCGGCCCGGTTAACGAGCTGACGAACGGACACAACCGCATCCGACAAGCCGACCCGGCCGTCCCGATTCACATCGCCGGAGTGGTAGAGGGGCAATCCCGTGGAAAGAATCGCCAGAATCAGTATGATATGAAAAGCGCTTCTCAATGACCGCATGGTTTTGGAATTCCTTACGAAAATCAAAAAACCTTAAGAAACCCTCCCCCTACGCCGAAGGGACGTTATCTTAAGCCCTTTTTAAACGAAAAGTCAAAAGGTTTTTATGTTCAAATTTCGACATCTTTTCCCCCGTAACGGCGAAGATCGACAAGGACAATCTCCCCTCCCGCTGAATCATCGGCTGATTTCTCTCATTCGGGGCATGACACGACATTTCCCGTAACCAAGAGCTCGCCGGTGGAATCGAATACGGCCGTCAACACCATGCCGCCTCCGAGGTCCGTTGTCCATGTTCCCATAATATCCCCCGCTGTTCCGCCGGATCGGGTCCAGGTCATGGTTTCCTGATCGTCATTATCTTCAAATACCAGCGTTGTATCCGACAGGGTCGTCACCGTCTTGTCCTCATCTCCGATCTCCGGACCGTTGCACGGGAACGTTGAACTGGTGAAATGCAAGAAGCAGTTCGTGAGAACTGTGAAGTCGATCACACGGGGACAAACTTTCCAGAAATGGATTTACTCGGCTACCGCAAACCAGCGATAATCTGAAGAATGTAGATCGCCTCAGGCAGACCGATTTTTCCGTCTCCGTTGACGTCGGCGTCCTTG
>JAFGAO010000193.1 GCA_016933615.1 Acidobacteriota bacterium | reverse complement strand
GAATCGGTTCGCCGACTTTCACGGACTTTCCATCCGCTTCTGCCCGGCGGGAAAGATAAATCCCGGCGCGGTACATCAGGGGCGCGAACAGCGGGGTGAAAGAGAAATCGGACCAAGTGGAATGGAGGCCTGTCGCAAAAATCAAAACCCGGCCTTCGAGCGCCCGTTTCTCGGTGAGGAAAGGCAGCCCGTCCCGAAATGCCAAAATGGGCGGCCCGGAAATACCGGAAATTTCGAGTCGCCGAAAGACGCGGGGCGATGCGATTTGCGGAGCGGAATCCTGGAACAAATCTTCGAACAACGGATGCTGAAAGTCGGCGCGTCCGAGACTCCAGGTTCCGTCTGACGGGGTATTCGCGCCCGCCGTTTCGCCAATTTGGATCTGGCAGAACGGTTCGAATATGCGGGATTGATAATTGACGGCGTCCATGTTGGGGCCGGGTATAATCACGGCGCCGCCCCCGGACGCAAAATAGGCCCGGAGCGCATCCGCTTCACGCGCCGAGAAAGCGGGATAATTTGAAAAAATGACCACATCGGCATCGGACAGAGATGCAGACCAGTCCTGATTCTGGGTAAAGAAATGGACGTAGAACAATCCCGCCTCGTTCTGGAATGCGGACAAAGCCAGGGCAATGGCGCTCAGATCGGCGTCTGTATGGCCGACGAGAGAGACATTGAGCTTCGAAGGAATCAGTCCGGTAAAATAACAGGTATTGTCGGACGAAAGTGCGTCGTCATCGATTTCAACCGATCCGTAAAAAGGGCCTGCCGATTCCGGCTGGACGAGAAATTCGACGCGTCGATTCGCGTCCGCATCGAGGCGGACGGATTGCTGGGCCACGGCTTTGCCATTGAGCAGTGCGCGGATTCTGAGATCGTCGACATCTTCTTTCCCAAAATTCTGGACGGTGGCGAAAATTCGGAAAGGCAGCCCAGGTTGCAGAATCTGGCTGGCGATGCCGCCCGAAACGATGGCGATGTTTTGCGTCTCGCCTGCAATCGGAATGGCAAACACCGAAACCGGCTCGGTAATCTGTGCTGTTGTGTCGCGCGGAGTTTTCAGGCTGCCAGCCTGAAAATCCGATACCAGATAAATCTCTTTGTTCAACTGACGGGAATGGGAGAGTAAATCCTGAACCTGTGGAAGCAGCACGCCCAGATTCCCGTATTCCTGCGTGACAGAACTTTGCGCGATCTCCCGGCGAAAGGAATCCACGCTCCGACGCCAGGACAAGTCAGTCTCATCCCCATGATCAATCCAGAGCAGGGACGCTCCATCTTCGGAACCGAGCGCCTCGGTCCAATCCAGAGCGCGTTGTTGGGTTTTGACAAATACATCGCCTCGGTTCATGCTCGCCGAACGGTCGAGAATCAAAAGCTCTGCCGCGCTGGATTGGGAAGTTCTGAAAAAAGAATGCGAACGGATTACCGGCCGGGCAAATGCCAAAACGATCAGCAGCACGGCAAGGATTCGGAGTAAAAGTAATAGCTGTTGGAGAATTTTGAACCGCTGCATCCGCCGCGTTTCGAGTTGGGAAAGAAGCGCGATGTTGCTGAATAGAATCCGTTTTCTGCGTTGTCGGGCGAACAAATGTATCAGGATCGGGATCGCGACTCCGGTCAGACCTATCAGAATTGCGCTGTTGAGAAATCCGAACATGAAGCCTGCAAAATTTAGGGAGAATCTGAGGCAAAGGCCGCCTCGACCAGATCACAGAGAATGTGGCCGACGGCGATATGACCTTCCTGGATGAGAACCGTGCGCGTGGCGGGAATCTGGAGCGATACGTCGGCCAGTTCTGTCATCGGACCGGGCGTTGCCCCGCAAAACGCGACGCAGGATAGCCCCATCGCGCGGGCCTTTTTCATGGCCGCCGTCACATTTTTGGAACGCCCGCTCGTGCTGAT
>JAFGAO010000192.1 GCA_016933615.1 Acidobacteriota bacterium | reverse complement strand
TCGGCAAGGGCGGTTTTCACTTCCGCCAGGGATGTTGCGTTGGTGTGATTGAATGGTTTCATGTCTCTCTCCTGACCGTTCCCCGTTTCCGGTTTCCGGTTTCCTGTCGAGGGCTGCAACGGGAAACGGGAAACCCGGAACGGGAAACCGTTTTTATGCCTTGCCTAACGCTTTGAGAACCCTGTCCGGCGTGGCCGGCGATCCGACCCATTTGCCGATTGCGTTGTGTATGGCCATGATGACAAGATGGGTGTTGGCCAGAGAATGGCTGATGCCGCTGCCGCCGTAGCAGGCGTTGCTGGCATGCGTTTCCAGCAATCTCAGATCCACCTTCGGCATGTCCAGCATGCTGACCTTCTTGTAATCAAACATATTCGCGCTGAGGCGCACTCCGGTCTTCTGATCGAAAACAAACTCTTCCTGGAGCTGGCACCCGGTGCTGAAATCCATCACCTGGTCGATCTGGCTCTCGAGCGACGTGCGCCGCATGATCTTGCCGGGATCGGCGACCACGCCGAAACGCAGGATTTCCACCTCTCCGGTTTCCGTGTCCAACGCGACCTCGCACGTGGCCACATCCATGGCATCCAGCACCCTGCCCTGCTGGGTCCAGACTGCTGCCGGAGGCCTGCCGGAGTAGGTTGCGAACAGGTTGGCCCTGACAGCCTGCCCTAGCGGCACACCCTTGCTGGGGTCCGCCTTGACGACCACTTTGCCGTCCTGCATGTCCAGGTCTTCGGGTTTCAGTCCCTTAAACGGGCTGGGTTCGGCCTGTTTTTTGCCGAAGCCGCCAAATCCGCCGAAACCGCCGGCCGCAGGGGGATTTTCCGCCTCTTCAACGGCCGCTTCCAGGATGCGCTTTTTGAGGATATTGGCGCATTCCTTTATGGCCCAGGAGGAAGCGGTTGATCCGTCGGCGCCGCCTCCGAAAGGCCTGTAGGGATAATGGTGATCGAGATCCAGCTGGATATCCTTGAACTCCAGGCCGAGTTCCTCGGCGATGACCATCATGTTCGCTTCCAGGCCATAATGACCGATAATGGGGCCCTTGGATTCCAGATGCACGACCCCGTTTCGAAGCTCCAGTTTGGGGTTGTATCCCGAAACGGAATGGCGCGGGCACTGGTTGTAGCGGAAGCTGGCCCCGTGCATCCTGCCGTCGGGCAGTTTCTTGGCGCCCGCCGCATGCCAGTTCCAGTTCATCATTTTCTTCAATTCCGCGACGCACGCTTCATAGCTGGGGACGGGATTGGGGTCGTCCTGGGATTCCGGCCCGTGCAGATTCAGCGTGGCGATATCAATCGGGTCTTTGCCCAGCTTTTCCGCGATCACATACAGGCCCACCATCAGGGAATCCCAGCTCATCGGGTTGTGCTGGCCGCTGGTGTACATCTTCCCGCGGTTGCTGTCGATAACTTCCATGTACTGTTTGACGTTTTTGCACCGTGTGGTGAAATAGGGGCCGTAGGTCTGGTCCATGGTGTTTCCGAAGTTGGTGCTTCCCACGACTCCGCCGTCCGCGATGGAGAAGTCATCGATGGCCGTGATCAGACCGTTGGCCTTGAATCCTATCTTTATGTGCACAAAGCGGTCGTTGAGGTTGAAGTCGTACATGTCATAACGGCTGTTCATGCACCGGACGGGGCGGCCGAATCTCCTGGCCAGCTGGGGCGTGATCTGCTGGGATTTCCGGGTACCCCAGTCGCAGTATCTGCCGCCTACGAACATGCACCCCTGGAAGGCCTTGCTGCTGGATAGACCGACCGACCTTGCCGCGCCGTCGATCCCGCCCCACGGGACGCCTTCGATGCGCAGGTTCTTTCCCGGACCGTAGAGAGGGTCGTCGAAAAACCAGGCGACGGTGCCGACGGGATTGGGGATATGCCCGCAAAACGCAGCCGTGTTCACGTCATATTCGATGATGTGGTCGGCATCCCTGAAACCGGCTTCGATATCGCCGTTATTGACAATGGAATAGGAAACGTTCCCCTGCTTCGGAGGATTGTTGCCGCCGCCGCCCATTCCTCCGGAAGCGCCGGCTTTTTTTGCCGGGGCCGCCGGGGCAACCGGGCGGATAACCGGGTAATCCGGTTTTCTGCCTTCAAGCAGGTCCACGACATGGGGCAGGACTTCCCACTCTATATCGAGGGC
>JAFGAO010000020.1 GCA_016933615.1 Acidobacteriota bacterium | reverse complement strand
TTCGAAGCGCCGCGCCCATCGCTGCCAGGGCCCGACGTCGAAGGGATTGACGGCGGAGCTCAATGAGCCGACGGCGGAAGCCTTCCGGGTCAAGGCGGACATTCCCGTCGATCAAGCCCGAAACGAAAGCCGCCGCTCCATCGCCGCTGAGTTTTTGAGCAAGTAGAATGCCGTCAATCGCCTCCGGCCGCTCGGCTTCCCATTGATCAGAGATGGCCGAAAACGTGTCCCGGAGCCGCCCCGCGGGGAAGTCACCGGCGCCGACATCGGAAACTTCGAGAAGCCCCGGTTTCAGAATCAGACCGCCAAGGACCGCCCGGGCGAGCTCCGGACCGGCGCTCATGTGTGACGGCCCTTCGGCTTGCCGACGAGACCGGCCTCGAGCGCCGCAACATCAAGCCGAATTTGCCGCCCGATTCGAAGGACGGCCTCGGCGGGTAGCCGCCCCCGCCCGATCAGGGAAAACAGCGTCTTGGGCGAAACCTGGAAGAGCTCCCCCGCTTGCCGGACAGTGAGCCATCGCCTCGGCGTGTTCATCGGGATTCGTCTCCCGGGCCCGGGACCGCGGAGTGCGTGGAGTCCATGAGCTCGTCGGGATCGACCCCGAAGACCTGGGCCAGGGCTGCAAGTTCGCCCGGTAAAAGACGGAGAAGGCCGCGCTCTGCCCGGGAGAGTCGGCTTTGGTGGACCCGGCCGCCGGTCCGGACGTGGATTTCATCAAGGGTAAGTCCCCGTTGAAGCCGTTTTGCCTTTAGGTCATTCTTTCCCATGTTCGCCTTCCTCGTGAACATTTTTCATTGACACGTTCAGAATAGAGGGGTAATATGAATTTGTCACATGAGGTACACACAACTAGACTTCACGCGGTATTCGCCGAGGGCTTCACTTCTGGATCAAGCCCTTGGATTATGCCGTGATCTTGTTGAAGACAGGCGCCATGCCCGGCCGTGTGATTGCGGCGCTTGTATTTACCAGGAATTTATTAACGGCCTGAGAGGCGAAGGCCGGGCATATTCAAAACGAACCTTCTTCATGTATTATCTGCGAATTTCTATGATTGAGAAGGCAGTATATGCGGGACGTCGTTTGACTTATCCAAGGTTGAAGCAAAGAGCAAGAGAGCGCCGGGCCGATCTCGTCGATTCTAAAAACCTTATAGCCGAGCCCCCCGTTTTATCAACGAACGTTTGGGGCGACATGATACGCGTTCACGCCCGGCGACAAACCAGGGAGATGATCCAGGGGCTTGCGCGGCGAACACGAAGCGGCAAGGTGAAGGAATTTCTAAACGGGTTTTTGATACGGAAGTGCTTCTATACGTATTATCAGCGGGCCGGAGATCCCGTCCTTTCTTCAATCGTTCGGGATATCAGGAAAATGATAAATTTAAACTGAGATATCATTCCAATTTATTTTCTTATTATTTCCGTGATACTATGATCCGCCAATGACTCATAATCCACCCATCCGGTTTGACCGACGAGCGGACCTTCCAAGACTTCAATTTCATACATGGTTGCCCAGTATTTAAATCCGGGTTTTACTTTTAGTATCCGTATTTTTAAACCAAACGAGAGGCGCTTCACGAGACCCTTTTCTTCTGCCTTAATGTAATCCGTGTAATCCCTGCTTTGATCATTCACCTCGAGGTTGGCCAGTAGCAGACGATAATTCCAGGTCGGCCCCGTGGTCCATCGATATGATTCACGGCTCACGGTTGTTTCGTCTCCTGCACGGATATCACGTGAAGTCATTTCCGGCGGCGGCTCCTCGTTGCAAATA
>JAFGAO010000191.1 GCA_016933615.1 Acidobacteriota bacterium | reverse complement strand
GTAGGGGCGAACCTTGTGTTCGCCCTCGATTTCAATAATTTTTAACCTTCACTCTTTATGACGTTTTTAGCCCGGATCGCATCTATTTTCCAGCAGGCGGCAGCCGAGCTTTGGCGGCACAGGCTGCGCAGCGTTCTCACCATGTTCGGGATAAGCTGGGGCGTCATCGCCCTGGCCCTGATCACATCCTCCGGGGAAGGATTCAAACAGGGCCAGCGGGAAAACATGAAGCAGATCGGCGACGGCATCGTTCTTGTCTGGGGCGGCAGAACGGGCGGCCAGGCGGGGGGCCAGCGCGCCGGCCGCCCCATCCGGCTTCGCATGGAAGACATCCGGGCCATACGGGAGCAGTGCCCCGCGATCGAGACCGTCGCGCCGGAAGTCAAAAATTACAACGTGCCGGCGGAAAGCGATTTCAATGCGGGCCGTTTCCTCGTCGTGGGGGTGGACCCGGAATACCTGAAAATAAGGACTCTCCCGGCTGAGACCGGAAGGAACATCCGGCGCAACGACGTCGAACAGGGCAGCAGAATCTGCGTGCTGGGCAACTCGGTCAAGGAGCAGCTGTTCGAAAAACGACCCGGCGTCATCGGAAGCACCGTCCGGATCGGCGGACATGCCTACGGGGTCGTCGGGCTGATGAGCGAGAAAAACCAGGACAGCACCTACGACGGCTGGGACAACGACAAGATTCTCGTACCCGGCACGTCCCTGATCCGGGATTTTCCCCAGGATCACGGCATGGCCGCCGAAGGCCGGCTCAACATGCTCATCTACAAAGCGAAATCGGAAAGCCGATGGGAGGAAGCCCAGGAGCAGTTGCGCCGTACCCTGGGAAATATCCACGGTTTTCAGCCCGACGACGAAACCGCCCTGGCATTCTGGGACACGGTCAAGGACTCCGCCACTTTCGACGGCATGTTCCGCTCCATAGGCTTTTTCCTGGGAGCCGTGGCCCTCGTCACGCTGGCCCTGGGCGGTGTCGGGATCATGAATACCATGTTCACCTCCGTGGCGGAGCGCACCCCGGAAATCGGCATAAAAAAAGCCCTGGGAGCCAAACGGTCGCGGATCCTGTGGGAATTTTTCCTGGAGGGGCTGGTTCTGGCAGGTCTCAGCGGAGGCGCGGGCATTCTGCTGGCCCTGGGGCTGGCCTCATTCGTCAACTCCTTCCCGATGCCGGCTTATTTCTCGGGGCTTCCGATGAATGCTGTCCTGGTCCTGAAACTCACCCTGGTCCTCGGAGGAGTGGCCGTCCTGGCGGCCATGCCCCCGGCTCTGCGGGCTTCGCGGATGGACCCCGTGGTTGCGATGAATTGCGAAAAGTGATTATGGGAATACGCATGCTGATCGCCAATTCGACGGTGTCCCTCCTCAGGCAGAAGAGACGCTCCGTCACCACCGTCGTCAGCCTGGCCTGGGCCGTGGCCTGCTTCCTGCTGCTGATGAGTTCCGGAAGCGGATTCAACGCGGCGCTCAGGGATGCCTTCTTCACGGTCGGCCAGGATCTTATCCTGATGTACGGCGGCCAGACCAGCGAACAGAAAGGCGGCATGAGGGCGGGGCGCAGCATCGTCCTCGAGATAGGCGATATCGACCGGATCCGGGAAGCCGTGCCGTTTGTAGGGGCGATATCCCCGGAGATTATGGAAACCGTGACGGTCGTCCGGGGCAACGTGCAGAAGGAATACATGGTGCGGGCCGTAGAGCCCGAGTACGCCCGCATACGAAACATACACATGACTTCCGGACGCTGGATCAACGCCGATGACGGGCGCAACGCCCGCCGCGTCCTTGTACTGGGGGCCAGGGTCGCGGAGGACCTGTTCGGGAACCGGCCCGAAGACGGCGAGGACATCCTGATCAACGGAGTCCGGTTCACGGCCATCGGGCGCATGGAGGCCAAGGTCCAGATCGCCAACTACAACCGTCCCGACAACGAATGCATCTTTATCCCCTACGATACGCTGAGGCTTTTCCTGAACCCGCGATACCCGAGCGTGGTCGTCTGGTCTCCCGTGGCGCCCGAAGCGCGCGACGAGGCGATGCGGCAGGTTCGCGCCGTCCTGGCCGGGATCCACCGCTTTTCGCCGACCGACGAAAAGGCGGTCGAAATGCTCGCGTTCAACCAGTTTGTTTCCATCATCGACGGGGTGACCGCGGCATTCACCGTCCTGATGTTTTTCATCGGTTCAATCACGCTGGCGATAGGCGCGGTCGGCCTGGCGAACATCATGTTCACCTCGGTCATTGAAAGGACGCAGGAGATAGGAATCATGAAAGCCCTGGGCGCCAGGCGGCGCATCATCCTGCACCAGTTCCTGCTCGAAGCCTTGCTGATCGTCCTGGCGGGCGGCGTGATAGGGCTTCTCCTGGCCTGTCTGGCCGCCGCTTCGGTGGATTCGCTCCCCGCATTCGGCGCCATGCTCGGCGAAGAGCTTTCCAAAACCCACGGCCGCATCTACTTTCACATCTCCATGGCTTCGGTGGCCGTTTCCCTGGGCATCCTTTTCCTCGTCGGCATCATTGCGGGCATGCTCCCGGCCGTGCGCGCCTCAAGGCTGGACCCGGTCCGGGCCCTGCACTACGAATAAATTCCTCCGAACAGGAATCCCGCTTGCCTTGCATTCCATTAATAAGATTAGGATTCGACTTAAGCCGGGACCGAACCGCGGCATGTTAATATTTTAACCATGACGGACAAAGAGTCTGAAACAACGGGGACATAATACTTAATGCCGCAAATTAAATATAATGCCCCCGTTGTTCGAAGCGCGGTGATATGATGTCGGGTTATACGGCGAATCGGAGAAAAATCATTGATGTCAAAACTGATACGGACGGGCATATCTCTCGAACAGGATCTGCTCGAGAGGTTCGACAGGATGATCGGGCAGAAGGGATACGGGAACCGGTCGGAAGCAATCCGCGATCTGGTTCGGGATCACTTTGTGGAGCAGGATGTCGCCTCCAACAGGGCGGTCGTCGGAACATTGACTCTGGTTTATGACCACCACCAGCCGAAGCTTTCGGAGCAGCTGATCGACGCGCAGCACAATTACAGGGGCAAGGTTCTGGCAACCACCCATGTGCACCTGGATCATCGCAACTGCCTGGAGGTGATTATTCTAAAAGGCCGCGGGATGGAGGTGAAGAAATTCGCCGACCGGCTATTAAGCCTTAAAGGCGTCCAACACGGGAAACTGGTCCTGACCAATGCCGGCGTCTCCCCTTCTTCGGGGCACGAACACAAACATTAATACTTCAGAACGCTGTGCACGTTGTATTTCCCGAGCTTTTCCCGCCCTTTCAGGGCGGTCAGTTCGACCGCAAAGGAAAGCCCGACGACTTCCGCCCCCATTTTTTCAGCCAGCGCCGCCGTCGCTCTGGCCGTGCCGCCCGTTGCGATCAGATCGTCCACGATCAGGACGCGCTGCCCTGGCCGGATGGCATCCCGGTGGATTTCCAGCCTGTCGGTCCCGTACTCCAGCTCGTAGCTTTCGTCAAACGTGGCGGCGGGAAGCTTCCCGGGTTTGCGGACCGGGACGAAACCGGCTTCGAGCGCATAGGCGACCGTGGGGGCGAAGATGAATCCGCGCGCTTCAATGCCCAGTACCAGTTCAACCCGGCTCTGTTTGTAGGGCTCCATGAGAGCGTCGATGGCCTGCTGAAAGTAAGATCCCTGCTTCAGCAGGGTCGTCACGTCATAGAAAAGGATGCCTTTCCTGGGCCAATCCGGAATTTCGCGAATCGACCTCTTGAGATCCTCCGCACTGCTAGCGTCCATATCACCATCCTTCTATTAAAAACGAGCTGTAGGCCCCGCTCGCCGGAACGTCAATGACGTCCACCCGGTGCACCCAGCAGAGGGGCGGACCCTCCCGGACCCGTTCAACCAGTTTTTCGATCTCCGCAGCATCGCCTTCAACCAGGATCTCGACGGTCCTATCCGGGCAGTTGCGCACGTTTCCGGTCAATCCCAGCCTTTTCGCAGCGTGCTGCACGAAATACCGGAACCCGACACCCTGCACCCTGCCGTGAACCGTGATCCGTTTCGCCTTCATCCATTCAACTCTTTCGTATTTCGTTATTCTTATTTTTTCAGCCCGGTGATTTTGAGCCCCCGGACTCGAGGAACAAACCGGAAGCGGCGCCGCAGTTCGGGTCCGAAATATACCACGACGCAGCCCATTTCTCTACCGCGAAGTAGCGTATCGCCCCGGCAGAGCCGGGGGCTTTGTTTTGTGTGCCGCTCAAAGCGGCTGGAACCGCAACATCCGTTTCGGGATCAGGATCGGGATCGGAATCGATACCACTGCGGATTTCGGCTTCGATTGCGAAAGCGATCCCGATACCGACGCCGGTCCCGCACTCCCGCCTGAAGCCTTCACGGGCGAAGATCCGATTGACAAAAAGAAAATGCCGTTCATAGAATGGGAGGCATGCCATCTGGGATTTCCCGGCCTGACCGGAATCCCGATAAAACAACGGGGGCGATCCATGAAACGAACAGTTTTGACAATCGGCGTCGTCTGCATCATGAGTCTGGTGCTGCCGCCTTCCCGCCATGCCGCTGAAATGGGAAAATTCAGCTACGACGATTTCAGCGAGCCCAAACAGTGCGGGATCTGCCACGGAGACATTTATCGGGAGTGGCAGCAGAGCCTGATGTCCCAGGCGTTTACGCACCCGTGGGACGATGTGGAGTATTTCAAGCTGGCCCTGCCCCATGCGCTCAAGCTGGAAAAAGTCTCCGAAGTCAAGGCGGGCTGTATCGGCTGCCACGCGCCAGTGGCCTTTCTGGCGGGCGACATCCCCCCGCAGCTGCCCGCGGCCGGCACCCGGGCCAACGAAAGCGTCAGCTGCGACATATGCCACGGCATCACCGGATCGACGGAGGAAGTCCCGTTCAACGCGAGCTACGTCATCAATCCCGGCAAGGTGAAATACGGCAGCCGGAAGGACTCCGAACCCCAGTTCCATCAGGTCGAATACTCCGGATACACGGGAAGCCCCGAACTGTGCGCCAACTGCCATGACGAGCGGAGCCCCTTCGGGGCCTGGGTCAAGGAAACGTACCGCGAGTGGAAGGCCGGTCCCTACGGGAAGGAGGGCGTCCGGTGCCAGGACTGCCACATGCATTACGCCCCGGGCAAAGCGGCCGGCATGGGCAAGGAGAGGCCCGACATCGCCCACCATGTATTTCACGGCCCCCATTTCAACCAGAAACTGAAAGGGAGCGTCGATCTCGCCCTCTATGCGGACAGCGCGGAAGCGAAGCGCGGATCCAAGGTCGTAATCCGCGCCGTGCTCCACAACGGCAAGGCCGGCCACTACGTTCCGTCGGGATCCACGGAAGAAAGGATGCTCTGGCTTGAGGTCGAGGCCGTCGACGGCAAGGGAAACGCGAAGCGGATCCCGGTGGACAGGAAGGGATTCCCGGGCGAGGAATTCACGATCGCGGATTCGCAGGCTTTCGCCTACCAGGCCATGGGTGAAATCATGGAGATCCCGGGTTACCGGGGCGTCTCCCGGGACGGCAGGGTGCCGGACGGCTCGCGGATATTCCGGAGGCCGTACTTCGATCCGGAGGGCCGGATGACCATCTGCCAGTGGTACACGGCGAAGAACACGGACATCGACTACCGCATCGGCCCCCGCGAAACGAAGGTGGAAACCTATACCTGGACCGTTCCGGATGCCTTCCCCCCTCAAACCGCGACCATAAAGGCGAACCTCTATTTCAGCCTCGTGCCCAGCTCCGTGGGGGAGTTTCTGAAGCTTCCCCCCGATGAATACGAAGCCAGGCCGGTCAACAGCGCCACGCTGGAGCTGAATATAAAATAAACGCCCGTCCGGAGGAACAGGTTCGGCTTCAAACAAATCTCTAGTCTTCCCTCAGGAGGAACGAATGGAAATCATCAAGGTAATGCCCTGCCTGGACATGAAAAACGGACGCGTCGTCAAAGGCGTGCATTTTGCGGACATCCGCGACGCGGGCGATCCCGTAGAAAACGCCCGTTTCTACCAGGAAGAAGGCGCCGACGAACTGGCGATGCTGGATATCGCCGCAACGGTCGAGAACCGCAGGACGCGGCTGGAGTGGGTCCGGCAGGTATCGGCCGTCATCACCATTCCCCTCACCGTGGGCGGCGGGATCCACAGCCTTACAGACATCGAGCAGGTTTTCCAGGCCGGGGCGGATAAAGTCTCCATGAACAGCGCCGCCGTAAAGAGGCCGGAACTGGTCTGCGAAGCGGCGGAACGGTTCGGCTCCGACAAGATAACGGTCGCAATCGACGCCCGGCGCAACCCTCAAATGCCTTCGGGATTTGAGCTGGTCGTCTCCGGAGGCACCACGCCGGTCGGCAGGGATGCGGTCGCATGGGCCGCCGAGTGCCAGAAGCTGGGCGCGGGCGTGATCCTGCCGACCTCCATGGACGGGGACGGAACGCTCCAAGGGTACGATCTCGAATTCACCCGGGCCATCGCCGACGCCGTCAATCTGCCGGTGGTCGCATCCGGGGGCGCCGGGACCCTGGAGCACTTCTACGAAGCCGTGGTGCGGGGCGGCGCAAGCGTGGTTCTGGCGGCATCGGTTTTCCACTTCCGTACCTTCACCGTCCGGCAGGTCAAGGAATACCTGCGAAGCAGAGGGCTCGAAGTCGTTCTGTAAACCGGAAACAATAAGGGCCGTCCGCATTCTGGGGCGGGCCATTCATTATCACCCCGGCGGAGCCGGGATCTGCGAGGATATCAGCCTGCGGCAGGAGGGAGTTTCTTTCTCAGGATCTTTTATTCCTGGCCCGGTACGCGCCAACCAGCTCCATAAAGACGGCGATATCCTGATCCAGATCCTTCCTGGACTGGTCGAAGAAAAAAACCCTGATGGGAATCCCGTCATGTTCGTCGCCGACGCGGGGATAGACAGCCTGGCAGACGACGCCGTTCATGCAGGAAAACGGGCTGATGTCGATGATTCCGGACACCCCTTTCTCCCACAGGTAGACGGCCTTGCCCACATTCAGAACCATTTCGCCGATGACTCCCTGATGCGGCAGGTAGGGCCGGCTTTTCTCCATGACATCCTCGAGATCGGCTTCGTCTTCGAGATCGCCCCGGAATAGTTCCTGCAGGATCCGCTCGTCCCGGCGCTGGAACCAATTCTTCAGCCGGGCCACTCCCATGGCGGGAGAAAAGCGTTTCCCGGCAATGCGCAGGTTCTTGCGGTGCTCCATACTCGCGTAGGCCAGCCATTCGGATATTCCGGAAAGCCAGCATTCCGCCCCATGGGACTCCATGCGGCGGATCATATCCTGGTTGCTGAATTCATTCAGCCTGCAGAAAATCTCCCCCACAATCCCTATGACGGGAAGGTTCTTTTTGAAGACCGGAACGGCCCGCAGGCGGTCCCGGCTCCGCGCCAGAGACGCCGCCAGGCGCTGCAGCCGGGTTCCGTCCCCGATCCCGGACCGGCTCAGTTCGCGGCAGAGATCCTCGAGGCAAAGGCTGTAGACGGCATCGGACTCCCCGGGTTTTTGCTCGTAGGGCCGTATGTGCAGGAGCATCCGCTGCAGCAGGTCCGACGCCACGATCGCCCTCCATATCGTCCGGAGCAGGCTGGTGTCGCCGAGGCCTATTCCGCCGTAGCCGTTGGCGCTGGAGGGGGACAGGACCGGAACCCGGCCGTAGCCGAGCTCGCCGAGCACTTTCCTGAGAAAGTGGGAATATTGCCCGAAGCGGCAGGGGCCGCAGGTCGTCGGCAAAAAAAACGCGACGCGGTCCTCTCCGTGCGCTTCGATGACCTTCAGGAAATCCCCAAGGACGACGCGAAGCGGGAAGCATTCGTCTCCGGAAATGTGCCCCCCGCTCAATTCAAGCGTTCTCCCGTCCGACGGCGGGACCCCGGATGCCTCGATTCCGGCCGATGCCAGGGCGGCGACGAATACGCGGGTGGAAGACGGACTCATATCCGGGAGGAAAAGGCACCGGCCCCGCAATAGGTTTGAGGCATCCGTCATTGCAGGAATCCCTTGCTTTCCAGATAGGCCTCGCACCGGGTCAGGGCTCCGGCGTCGTTTCCATGCCCGTCAAGCTGGAGAAGCAGGAAGGGTTTCCGGGAGAGGCTTTCCACGAAGTGATGGATGAAGGAGTCCGGCCCGCATTTGAAATTGGTCATGAAAATTATATGGAGGCGCGGGTTCTCTCCCACAACCCGGGCGGCCTGAAGGATCCTGCGGCCGTAATCCCAGAACATGTTGTCGTGTTCGGCGCGGATGTCGATCCCGCCGAGATCGAGAAAATCCAGCGGGACCAGGTCCATGCCGTAAATATCCCGAAGTTTGCGCGGAACGTCCATGTTGATTCCCGGATCGTAGAGGGTGTAGGGTCTCGCGATGAGCACGATGCCCATCCGGTCGGCATCCTCCAGATTCCGTAGCGCCAGGCTTCCGGCGCGCACCAGCCTTTGATTGAACTCCCGGTAGCTCAGAAACGCTCTCCGGACCGCGCGGTCGCTCTCCCTCCGGGAAACCCCCAGCTTCGAAGCCACGGGCCGCATGGCCCGCTGCACCTGCGGGATCCCGCCCCGGAACCGGATGGTGGGCGCGAGCAAGCGGTCCCGTGCATGGGACAGGCCCCTTGCGGCCGACAATACGAAAGGCAGCGTCACGCCCCAGGGGCAGAGATAGGACTCGGTGGTTTTGTCCGACGCCGGCTGGTTGACGATATTGGGGACGAAAATGTAGTCCGTCCCCAGTTCGGCCAATGCGGCAACGTGGCCGTGGGCCGCCTGGATGGGGAAACAGGGTTCGGCCATCGACGTCTCGATTCCCTTTTCCGCCAGTTTCCGGTTCGTGACCGGCGAAAGGACCGTGGGGCACCCGATCGCGTGGAAATAGGTTCTCCAGAAAGGGAGGAAATCGTAGGCATACATGCACCGGGGGATCCCGACTGCGGGCCCGCCGGGAGGGGCGGGTATATCCTCGTTCAACCATTCTTCTCTCAGGGAGACGAGATCCCGGATGACGGCGCGCTTGTCCGTTTTGGGCCGGCGGCGGAACCTGTTGGAACATTTGTCGCCCCAGTAGGTGCGCTCCGTTTCGACCCGTATTTCCTGGACGGTGCAGTTGTTCGAGCAGCCGCGGCAGATGTGTTCCCGGAGCTCATAATCCACTTTGCCGAGATCGTATCCGCGAAACCCGGATTCTTTCCCCGTCCTTTCGATCTTGCGGCGCGCCAGGAGCGCGGCCCCGATCGCGCCCACGACGCCGTTGTGCGGCGGAATGACGATTCGCTTCTTCAGGAGGCAGCTGAATGCGGCGGCGACGGCGTCATTGTAGGCGACGCCGCCCTGGAAAAATATCAACTTTCCTATTTTGCGGCCCTGGACGACCCGGTTCAGGTAGTTGAGCGCGATGGAATAGGCGAGGCCGGCGGCCAGGTCGGATTTCCCGGCTCCCTGCCGGAGATAATGGATCAATTCTTTTTCCATGAAAACCGTGCAGCGCTCGCCCAGGCGGATGGGATGCTTCGCGCTCAGGGCCAGCGGCGAGAAGTCCGATTCGATCCCGATGCCGAGCCGTTCGGCCTGTTCTTCGAGAAAGGAGCCGGTGCCGGCGGAACAGGCCTCGTTCATGCTGAAGTCGACGACGACGCCTTTATCAAGTCGGATGAACTTGGAGTCCTGGCCGCCAATTTCAAATATGGTATCGACATCCGAGTCCAGATACGCTTTTGAAAGAAACATCGCGCCGGTTTTGTGCGCCGTGATCTCGTCGTGGACGGCATCGGCCCCCACCAGGCAGCCGATCAGGTCCCGGCCCGAACCGGTTGTGCCCACGCCCCGGATACGGACCCTGCCGGCCGCTTCCTCCCGCAACATTTCGAGGCCCTTGCCGACGACCTCGATGGGCCGGGAATCGGTGCGCATATACAGGAAATGGATTACATTCCCGCATGCATCCACCAAGGCGAGATTGGTGCTCACGGAGCCGACATCGATCCCGAGATACGCTTCGACCGGCAGTGCCCGGCCTTCAAAGGAATACGCGGCCGCACGATCGCGGAGAAGCAGCAGGTTTTCGGTCGAAAGCGCGGGGTCCCCCCCGGAAGCGCCTCCCGCTTCCTGCATGGAATTGCGCAGCTTTTCCAGGCATTCGGACGCTTTCCGGGGCGAAAATCCGTTTCCGTCCGCCTCGGCCTCGTTCAACCCCGCCCCGATGGCGCAAAACCAGGAGTGGGCCTCCGGCACGATCAGATCCTCCGCACCCAGGCTGAAAACCTTCCGTATGGCCTCTACGATGCCCGCGTTGGCCGCCATCCCCCCCGCCACGACAACCGGAGGAACCACGCTCTTCCCCTTGAAAACCGTCCCTTTGAAATTGCGGACGACGGCTTCGCACAGCCCTTTCAGAATCTGCTCCGGTGAATATCCCCGCTGCTGCGCGTGGATCATGTCGGTTTTGCTGAAAACCGTGCAGCGGCCGGCGATCGTGGGGAAGGTGTCGACGGAGAGAACCAGGTCCCCGATCTCTTCGACCTTATAGCGGAGGCGGGAGGCCTGCTGGTCCATGAAGGAGCCGGTGCCGGCCGCGCAGTCCCCGTTCTTCTCGTAATCCTCGATTCCCGGGCGGCCGTTCCCGTCCGATGTCAGGCGAACATACTTGGAGCTGTTCCCGCCCATCTCGATAATCGTGCGCGCGCCGGGATAGCGCATCCCCACGCCTCGAACCAGGGAATTCAGCTCGTTGTCGAAACCGAGCCCCAGCATTTCGGCCAGCGGTCGGCCGTTGGTCCCGGTAAAGCGGATCCCGCCCAAAGAGCCGTCGGGCATCCCGTTCAAAAGCCCCTCGAGAATGTCCAGGGCCGCGCGGACCGGTTCTCCCAGGATTCTCCGGTATTTCGTCAAGAGGACCGCGTTGCCGTTCATTGCGGCATCCGGAAAAAAAATCCCGCCTCCGGAGCCGCGGGCTTTTTCGAGGACGGGCGCGTCCTGGCGGGAACCGACTGCCGCCGCTTTTATTCCGATGGAACCGATGTCAATGCCGATGTAAATCACGCCGCTGTTTCATCTAGAAGTTTATGATAGCGTTATGGAATAAGCGCCGCTCCGGCCTGCCGCCATTTTTATTCGCCTTGTGCGATCGCGCGGTAATACTCCTCCACCAGCTCCCGGTAGCGTTCGGGGGCTTCGTTGTCGCCGGCGATGAAATATTCTTCAAGCTGCCTCAGGCGCTCGAGGTTCCTGGCGAGATCCAGTTCCACCTCGCGCATGCGTTCGATCGCCGCCCTCAGGAGCGCGGCCTGCCCCTCTTGCCCGTAATCCGGGTAATCCCGGCTTTTCCTGAGCGCGTCGATCACCTTATCCAGGTTCTCCATCAGGGTTGCGTTGCGGTTCATCAGACGGCTGAGGTCCCTGGCGTCCGTCAAGCGCTGCTCCAGTTCCCGGTTCAACTGGCGCGCCTGGTCCGGATAGCGCCGGATCCCGGCCGGCAGGCCCCGGGCGTCACCGGATAATTCACCCACTTCCGAATCCTGGCCGGGCATGCTTCCCAGCATGTTCTGCGCATCCCGAGGATCCCGTGCCCGCGCCTCGGGCGCCCCGCGATCGCCGCGCGCCCGCTGTCCGCCGCGGTCCTGCCCGGGGCCCTGATCCTGCTCCTGTTGCTTCCCCTGGGAACCCGGCTGTTGCCGTCCCTGCCGTTGCGTCTGATCCGGGCTTTCCCCCTGCCCGCTTCGGATTTCCGCCAGGCGCCTCTCTATCGACTCCAGCCCCTCGGAAAGCTGCCGGGCCCGGTCGGCGGCTTCCTCTATTTTTCCTTCCTCCGACTCCCCCAGGCTGCTCTGCGCCGCCTGCAGCTCGCTTTGAACCTCCTCCAGGCCTTCACGAATGAAATCCTCCCGCCGCTTCTGGCTTTCGTAGTATCCGTCCCGGATCATCCCGTTGCCTTCCTCGATGCGCTCGGAAAGCCTCTTGTCCCGGATGATTTCGGCGGCGTCGGCAAGCCTGTCGGCGGCCGGCTTCCGGTCTTTGCGCGCCTGCCTGGAAAGATCGCGGATCCGGTCTTCAAGGCTGTCGAGTCCGCCGGCGAGCGCATTTTTTCTTGAGACGAGATTCTCGGGGCGCCTGATGGCCTCTTCCGGGGAATCCGGCGGCGTCGTTTGCAGGCTGAGTCGATCCAGTTCCTGCTGAATCTTTTCCTGCTGCTTCACCAGGTTCCCGGATTCTTCCACGGCCTGTCGCAGGCCCTGCTCGAGATCCGCTTCCCGCCCGCGCGCCAGGTCGCGCAGGGCTTCCTCCATCTGTTCGAGTGCTCTTTGTCCCTGCGCGGCGGTTTCGGCTCCGCTTCGATTCCGGGAATCCCCGAGCGCTCTCTTCATTTCCTCGATCGCCTTCTGGATCCGGTTGCCGGCTTCGCTCAATTGGGGGGAACTGCGTTGGCGCGACAGCCTCTGCAGCTGCCGCCGGAGCTCTTCCGCCTGCTCCATGAGCTGCTGCTGGCTTTGATTGCCTCCCGATGCCGAAGACGGCTGCGATTCTCCCTGCTGCGCCCGCAGCCTGTTGCTCTCGTTGAGCTGCTGCTGGCGCTGGGCCAGTTCCTTGAGCCGCTCGAGGGCTTCGTCCACCTTTTGGTCCCGCTCCTGCCGTTCCGCGCGCTGCACCGTTTCATACTGGTTCTTCAGCTGGTTCAGTTCCAGTTCGAACAGGTCGGCCAGATCCTCCGCGCTCGCCTGCGAGCCGCCGGACGCGGCGCTCTGGGATGAAAAAGACACCTGAATTTCTCGGAACAGGCTCTCGGCCCGCATCAGCTGCTGCAGCGATTTCTGCTCCCCGGGCAGGGCGTCGCCCGGCTTCCCGGACCCAAGATCCGCGGCGGCTTTCTCCATTTCACCGACGGCATTTTTCAAATGCTCCTCGAGCTTCTGAAAATCGGCGCCCGCCTGCGCGGCTTCGCGGCGCCGGAGACGGTCCACCATTCCCTGCGTCTGGGCCTGCAGGCGGCCCTGGACGAGCGCCAGGGCCTCGAGGCCGTCCCGGTATTCCTTCGCCTCCATCCGCTCCTTGTCGCGGATCAGCTTGAAGGTTGCGCTGATGATCTCCTTCTGCTGCCGGCTGAGGGCTTCCCGGCCCCCGTTGTCTCCCTCCCCGCTCCCCTCCTGCATGGCCTGCTGCTGGCTTTGTTTGTAATCCTGCTGGAATGGGCGGATTTGTATGAAGTAGATGTCGGAACTGGAAGCGGCGGCCTCCGGCTCGCCGCGGCCGTCGTAGGCCCTGGCATAATAGGAAACCAGGTCGCCGGGCTGCAGACCGAATTCCTCCAGGAAGAACGTATGCGAGGCGGTGACGGCCTGCTCTGGGGGATTGCCGCGATAGAGGCCGAAAGCCTCCTCCGCGGAGCCGTTGACCGAGTAGCGCAGCTCCACTCTCCCGACTCCGATATCGTCTTGCGCCTTTACCTCGGAGAAGATCTCCTCCACGCTCGTGGCGCGCACATCCCGCATCGGCCGGGTAATCGAGATTCCGGGGGCTGCATCTTCCACGACTTCGATGTCATATTCAGAAGACGCCGGATGGTCGCCCCAGCGCGCCTCCGAGACTTCGACCACGTAGGATCCCGAACGCTCCAGGACAAAGCTTCCTGTAAAATGGCTGTCTCCGGCCGCATCGAGATCGAGCGCGGACCGGTCGTCGAAGCGCAGGCGGGCCGATCGTACCGGGACGTTGAGGCGCACCGCGAGATCCAATCTCGTTCCCTCGAGGGCGGAAACATCGCCCTCGTCTTCCACCGTTTGGGGCGGCATTCCGGTGTAGGCCGGGAAATTGTAGGTGAGATCGATCCTGTCCACACGGGCCTTGTCGACCGCTTCCAGGGTGTAGATGGGAGACCGCACTCCCCCGGATTCGACATAGTAGCGCTGCGAGGCCTCCACATCGACCAGGAGATACCGGAACGCGCTGCCGCGCGGATCCGGCTCCATGACTGTGCAATTCCAGGGGCCGGATGCCGCCGCCTGGCGGTACAAACGGACATCCGGGGAGTCGAACCCGACAAGCTGCGCATCGATCAGCTGGTCGCTTCCCTTCGCGATTTCGACATTGCCGGGGAACACCAGGATCATCCTGGCGGAACCGAGGGAGGCTTCCGTCCAGGGGGCGTACAGGTTGCTGAAACCGTAGGGAATGAAGGACGGGCCCCAGGCGAGCAGCGCCGCGAGCGCACCCAGCGCCCCGAGGCCCAGGACCCCGAAAGCCGCCAGCCGTCCCCGGTTCAGAAATACCGAAAAATCCACGCGCGCCGTTTTGTCGAACGCATCCCGGATCAGCAGGCGGATCATGCCGGAATCCCGGGTCCGGCTCTTTCCAACCTCCACGGCGGTTACCAGGCGGTCTTCGAGCTGAGGGTATTTCTCCTCAATGTACTGGGCGACTCTGACATCGCTCGCCCGCACGCGCAGCGGCCGGTATAGAAAATGCCAGGCCGCGAAAACTACCAGGCCGCCCGTTAGAATACGCACGATCCAGACGGCGGCCGGCTTGAAGCCGTAAAGGTCCGCGCCCCAGATGCCGAGAACCAGCAGGGCGGTTGAGGAGGCCAGCAGAATCGCCACGCCCCGGACCAGGACCTGGGAGCGCCGGCGCCGGCGCACCTTACGGATGTTTTCCAGGAGGTTCTCATAGGAAGTCATAAAATTCCGCCCCGAATCGAAAAATCGGTTACGTCGCTTTCCCGACCTCGCCGCCCTTGGCTTTCAATCCGCTGTTGGCCAGATGCAGCTCCGATACTAAGAATAGCAGAGCCGCCAGGAAGAAGAAAATCCAGATGCGCCCCCGCCGGTCTTTTTCCCCGGCCGCCGGCTGTTCGCTTTCGGGAGACACGCCGGGCAGGGAGCCGACCCAGGCAGCCGCCATTTCTTCGGCGCTCGCGTGCGCCAGGTCCGACTCCGCCGGCACAGTATTGACCGCTACGGCGGCGGCGAGATCCTTCGTGCGGATGTCGTAAAAGCCCGTTTTTTCCGCCACCACGACCGGGGAGTCCGGAGCTGTTTCCAGGCGCTGACGGTCCGGATCCAGCACGGCGACAGCCTCACCGGGTTCCGGCGCCGCATTGCCCAGGCGCAGCGCCTTCTCGGACAAAACCCTGCCGGGGTCGATCGCATCCCCTATTTCAATCCAGTTTCTCTGTTCGCCGAAGCTTTCCAGATACCGCAGCATCTGCTGCCAGAAAGGCGCGTACACGGGCTCGAGCGGGAGATCGTTGCCGGTATCGTCGGCTGAAGAAGCAAAAATCAGGACGCGCCCTTTGCCGATCCCGGCCGAAACCAGGGCGGGATCGCCGTTGTCGAACCGCGCCAGAACCTCGGCTCCCGGGCCGGGCAGGATTCCGGCGTGGCTGTAGAATCTCGCGCCCGAAAAAGTGCCCGAATGGGGTTTGCCGAAAGGCTGGAAGACCGGGTGGTCCGTCCGTATGTCCGTCATCAGGACAAAATCCTCCGGCCGCCCCGATCCGGGGCGTCTTCCAACGGATTCGGTCCCGTCCAGCAGGACGGGAAGCCAGGCGCCGAAGCCGCGGTTGAATTCGGAAGCCCCGGTCGCGTTTCCAAGAACCAGGATCATTCCGCCGCCGCCGCGGACGAACTCCTCCAGGCGCTTCCCGAGCCCCGCGGCGACAACCGGAACGTCGTTCCAGATAAGGAGTTTTGCCGCGATGTCGAGATCCCGGGGCGTTGCCACCGTAACCTGGTAGGGAGAAAGACGATCCACGTTCAGGGCCCTTACAAGGAAAAAACCGGGGGCGCGCCGTCCCGGGGTTCCCGGATTTTCGACCGCGATCACGGGAGTTTTTCCCCTTACTTCGAGGGTCATGTAAAACCGATTGTCCCGTTCGAGAGAGGGATCGTCGATTTCCAGGACTAAGGAATGCCCGCCCGGACCGAGACCGGGAACCTGAAATTCGATTTCTTCCGCCCCCTTCCCGGGGACCCGGACGGTTTTCTCCGAAATCGCGCGCCCGTCCGCGACCAGCCCGACCCGGACGCCGGACCGTTCCCTTTCGCCGTACTCCACAACGGAAGCCCGGATATCCAGGCTCGAGGCGCCGCCCTGATCCGTCTCGGTCGTGCGCACATTGTCGATCGCCAGGTTGCTGAATTCATCCGATCCGAGGTCCACCGGCTGAAGCTCTATCCCGGGTTTGAGCTTGAATCCGCGCTCTTCATCCGTCCAGCCGTTTCTCTGAAAGTCGGAAATCAAATGGATGACGCGTTTCGCGGCTCCGGACTCCAGCGCGATCTTTTCCGCCGCTTTGAGCGCCTGCACGTACCGGGTGGGCCGGCTGCCGGGCTCCGCAATATTCTTGATCCCCTCCAGGGCGGCGGATTTGTCCCCCGTAAGCTGCGTCCGGATCCGTGTCCCGCCGGAAAATTCCACAACCGCGAACGTATCCCCTTCGCCCGACCGGCGCACGATGTCCGCGGCGGCGGACTGCGCGCGCTCCCAGCGATCCCGGTACCCCATGCTCATGGAGTTGTCCAGGGCTATGATGTGCGCGCCGGCCCTTCTTCCCGCGCCGGCGGCGGACACGGGCGCCCCCTCGCGATAGGGTCGCATGAACGCCAGAACCAGGAGCAGGAGCGCCGCAACCCGCAACAGCAGCAGAAGCAGGCGGCGCAGCTTCTGGTAGCGGATGGTTTTTTTGTCGATTTTGCGCAGGAACATCAGCGTGGGGAAATCCATCTTCCGGGCATCGGCGCGCCTGACCAGATGCAGCAGGATCGGCACCGCCGCGGCCAGAGCGCCTAAAAGAAACAGCGGATTCAGAAAAGCCATATCGCCCAACCGTTATTCATTTGCAGATGATGGAACCCCCCGATGCCGGGGCCGGGTGCGGATCTCCGGCCGCCGTTCATCAATAAAGCTCCTGCCTGCGGACCAGGTAGCCGAACAGGGCCTTGTCCAGGGGGCTGGAGGTTTCGATCAGCGCGAAATCCATGCGGTCCCTGCGGCACTCCTTTTCATACTCGGAAACCTGCGCACCAATCAGCTTGACATATTCCCGGCGCAGAAAGTCGGGAATGACGTGCATCTCGGCCTTTGTCTCCATGTCCACGAAACGGGCCGCTTCGGAGAAATCAAAATCCAGCTCGGCCGGATCCAGTATCTGAAACACGATCACGTCATTTCCGCGGGACGCCAGGCGCCTCAGCCCTTGCATCACCCTGTCGGGATCGTCGAAAAGATCCGAGATGACGATGACGATGCCCCGCCGCCGGATCCTTTCGGAAACATTCACCAGCGCGCGGTAGAAATCGGTTCTTTCCCCGGGGCGCGCCCTTTCGACGGCGTGCAGCACGGTATTCAAATGGCCCATGCTGCTGCGCGCCGGGATGTAGTCGACAATATCGTCATCGAAGGAAATGAATCCCACCGCATCCCTCTGCTTGAACGCGAAATAGCCCAGAGACGCCGCGAGGAACTGCCCGTATTCCAGTTTCCGGATTCCCCTGTTGCCGTAATCCATGGACCGGCTGCAATCCAGGATCAGATGGATTCCCGTGTTGGTTTCCCCTTCGTACTCCTTGATGAAGAACCGATCGGTGCGCCCGTATACCTTCCAGTCGATTTTCCTGATGTCGTCGCCGGGGCGGTAGGCGCGATACTCGGCGAAATTGACGCTGAACCCGAGATGGGGGGATCGGTGCAGCCCCGAGATAAAACCTTCCACGACGGTGCGGGCGACGAGCTCCAGCGACGCGATGCGCACGAGCGCCTGCGGATCGATGAAGCGGGAGGCTTGCGGCATGGATGCGGTGAAGTCGGCCATAAAGTATTCCGGGCGGCGGAAAGGGAATCCGAATCGCTGCCGGTTCCGGCGCACCGGCGTCCGGATTCCTTCCTATTCCGTCAGGGTGTTAATCCCGATTTTGGTTCCGGGACCGCTTCCAGCAGTCTCCGGATGATTTCCTCCGTGGTGACGCGCTGGGATTCGGCGTGGAAATTGGTCAGAATCCTGTGCCGCATCACGGGGCAGGCCAGGGCCCGAACGTCTTCCATCGAAACGTTGAAACGCCCGTGAAGCAGGGCGCGCGCTTTTCCCGCCAGCATGAGGTACTGCGCCGCCCTGGGGCTGGCCCCCCAGTTGACGTATTCCTTTATGAAATCGAACACCCCGTTTCGGCCGGGGCGGCTGGCCCTTACGAGGGCCACCGCGTAGCGCGACACGGATTCCGGCGCCGGGACCCGGCGCACAAGCTTCTGGAACTCGACGATGTCCTGTCCCGTGACGGACCGCTCCAGCCGGATGTCCTGCGGCATGGTGGTCGTGGTGACCACCTCATGCTCGTCCTCCTCCCCGAGGTAATCGATCACGATGTTGAACATGAAGCGGTCCAGCTGCGCTTCGGGCAGGGGGTAGGTCCCCTCCAATTCAATCGGGTTCTGGGTGGCCAACACGAAAAACGGGCGCTCCATGGGGTACGTCACGCCCTGGATCGTGACCTGCAGTTCCTCCATCGCTTCAAGCAGCGCGGCCTGGGTTTTGGGCGGGGTGCGGTTGATTTCATCGGCGAGAAGGATATTGGTGAACACCGGCCCCTTTACGAAAACAAGCTCCCGCTTCCCCGTGGCCGCGTCTTCCTGGATGATATCCGTTCCTGTAATGTCGGCCGGCATCAGATCGGGCGTGAACTGGATCCTCTTGAAGTCCAGGCCCAGGACCTGCGCCAGGGTCTTGATCAGCAGCGTTTTCGCCAGGCCCGGGACCCCCGTGATCATGGAGTGCGCCCCCACCATGAGGCATACCATAACCTGGTCGATCACTTCATCCTGGGCCACGATGACTTTGCGGATCTCCTTCAGAATATTGCCGTGTCCGGCGCGCAGTTTTTCCACTAACCGGGCATCGTCGACGGCGGTCTGCTGTTGCATTGTGTGCGCTTCCTTTCCATTCCGGCGGCAGAGGCAGGGCACGCCCTGCGGCCTGCAGCCTGTTAGTGCGTCAAAGCATACATCACGTAATTGATCCCGTATTTATAGGCCTCGTTCGAATCCTCGATGGGCTGCAGGGGATCGTTCGACCACTCCCAGTATTCGGCGATATCGTTGTTGTAATTGACCACCATCATCAGCCGGCCGCTGTCGTCGCTGATCCCGAAATACTGGGGGACATAAAACCTGGAGTAGATGGGATGCGGCTTCATCTCGAGGCCGGAGATGTCGTAGAAACACTTCCAGATGTCATGGGTGGGGGACAGTTCCTCAAGCGAGCGGCCGGGAAAAACCTTTTTCATCTGGTATTCGAAATTATTCAGCGCTCTCGAGTCCCGGAAGTCATCCACAATCAGGAACCCCCCGCGCAGCAGGTACTGGGCCATTCTGCGGGCTTCCTCGTCCGAAAGGTCCAGGTAGCCTACCTCGCACATGTACGCGATCGGATACTTGAAGCATTCGTCGCTCTGAAACGAAATGATGTGGCCGCCGGGGTTGACGTCCACCCGGGTCACTTCCGCCATTATTTTCATCAAGTGCTCTTCGGCCCGGGGCCAGTCGTGGCTCCAGGGCGGCCCCGCGGCGAAACCCATCGGATCCCGGAAGCCCCGCGTCATCGGGACTTCGAAAAAAATGCGCCCCAGGGTGAACTTGCTTTCATCACGCCGCATTTCCGCTTCCTCCTGGGCGCCGGAATAGAAAATAAACGGCGCCGTCAGGGCGGCCATCAGGCCGAAACGAACCGCGGACGGGAACACTCCCCTCCGGTTGCAAGTGCCGCTGTTGGTCATCCGCGTTGCAAGGCCGTTCATTCGGCTCCGTCTCCGCTCAGCTTCAAAAGCAGCTTCTGCGCTTTACGATACGCGGGCGCGATCTCGAGAGAGCGCAGCGTCTCCCTCTTGGCCGCCATCCTGTCGCCCGAGGCGAAATAAGCCTCTGCCAGATCGAGGTGCGCTTCGGCCGGATCCGTGGTATTGAGGGCCACGAGCGCCTTGCAGGCCGCGATCGCCAGGTCCCAGTTTTTCGCCTCGAGCGCCGCCTGCCCCAGTTTCTCCTGTATGGTTCCTTCATAGGGATCGATAAATACGGCGAGATCCAGCACCTTCGCCAGGGCTACCCAGTCTTCGCGCCGGCGGTAAATTTCCCCGGCCTCGACGAGCGGCTCGATGGAATCCCCGTCCACCCGGATCCATTCCTCGAGCTGGGCCAGGGCTTCATCCTCCCTTCCCGTCTCGAGGTACATCCGCGCCAACAGCTGGTACGGATTTCCCTGTTCGACATAGTAAGGGAAAAGCGCCCGGGCTTTCTTCAGAAAAACCTCCGCCTCCCGGAGCGACCCCTCCTTTTCCAGAAGCGTCCCCATGTGCAGGTTGGCGAAGAAATCGTCGGGATTGTTTTCGAGCCTCCGCTCCAGGATATCCCTGCCGGAATCCGCCGCGGGCGCGTCCCGGGCGTCGAAGGCGACCCGGCCGGCAATCTTCTCGAAGCGCGAATCAATATAGCGCGCATATTCCGCGTCCATCGCGGCGGAGTCCAAAGCCAGCGTCTCCCGAAAAACCTCCTGGGCGGACCTGTTTTCGGCAAAAAGCAGGAGCGAGCGCCGGATGCTCTCAAAGCCGAAAGCCTCCTCCATCCACTGGCACGCGAGCGCCGACTGCAGGTAGGCAAGCGCGACCTGCTCCGGGCTTTCCGGGCGCGTGAATCCTCTGTTGAGCTCGCTCGCTTTCAGCAGCTTTCCTTCCTTGTAGGCCTTGATGAAGGACAGATCGATGCCGTCCCCCCAGCCGGGCCGGGCCCTGTATTCCTCGAAAACCGAGAGCCCCTCGGTGAACCATCGGGGAATGTTGTGGTTTGTCATCTGCATGGTTATGACATGCGTGAATTCGTGCCAGAGCGTCGTCCCCCAGTTGAAGGATCCGGCTTTCCGGGCGCGGGGCGAGTCCATGGCGATCACCTGGCCGAAGCAGACGCCCAGCGCCCCCTCGAGTCCGGGCAGGCCGAGCGTGCGCACGGCGAATCCCCCATGGTCGGGAAAAAATTCAATGAAAATCGGCTCCCGGGGCCGGAACCCGTAGCGCCGGCTCAATTTCGCGTACGCCTCCTCGGCCAGCCTGGCGGCATAGGGCGCCAGTACCGGGCCGTCCTCCCCGGACATCCGGTAGCGGAAATGTTCGCTCCCGCTTTCAACGAACGTATCCATCTGATCCAGCAGTTCCAGCGAGTTGGCCGCCCAGACATTGAACGGATCCCCTTCGAAGGCCCGTTCCATCGCCTCGCGCCCTCCGTCGAGGTCCCCGATGCGGGTGAGATTCATGCCCAGAGTCACGTAGGCGGGCCGAAGCTCGGGGTCCAGTTCGACGGCCTTGCGGCTGAAATCCACGGCCTCCCGGTACTTCCTCCTCGAAGCCAGGTTCTCGGCCATCACGTAGTAGAGCCTGCCGTAAGCCGGGTTGATGCCCAGTATCTTCTTCTCCGCGGCGTCGAAACCGGCCGCGTCTCCACCAATGAAATAGTAGACCGCCAGCAGGCTGAGGGATTCCAGGTTTGCGGGATTGACGGCGAGCGCGGCCTGGATTTCACCCAGGGCGGCTTCGTAATATTCCGAATCCAGGGCCAGCTCCGCCAGCAGGTTTCGGGCCGCGGCCAGGCCGGGATTGATTTCCAGCGCCGCCCTGGAATACACCTCCACCTCGAAATCATTCTCGTATTTTTTGGCACGGGCCATGCCGATCAGGGCGTCGGGATAGGATGCGTTTATTTTCAGGCAGTCCTTGAACGAATTCATGGCCTCCGTAGCGTTGTATTTTTCCAGGAAGAGAGCGCCGAAATCTGCCAGCGCCTCGAGCGATACCGGTTCCGTCTCCGGCTCCGTGGCGTCGAGAAATATGTCCCGGGCGTCGCGGACAAAGCCGAGGCGCCAGGCGGCCACGGCGACGGTCCCGAGGCGCCGGCTCCCCTGCACGGTTCCCGTCCGGTACGCATCGATCAGTGAATCCCACAGGCGGCGCGCCTCGTTCTTGCGGCCGAGATTCCAGAGCAGCTCCGCAAGGTCGCGCTCCGCGACCATACCGGCCTCGGATCGGAGGGAGGCAAGAGACAGGGCGCGCCGCAGATATTCTTCGGCTTTGGCGTATTCGCCCGTGTCCCTGTAGATCCGGCCCCCTTCCAGATGCAGGCCGGCCGAGTCGGGCTGCGCCGTCACAAATGCCTCCAGACGCCTTGCGGCCTCAGAGTAATCGCCCCTCAGGCGCAGCGCCTCGAGCAGTCCCGGCCGGCTGCGCTCCACATCGATTCCCGCCTTCAGGGCCGATTCGAAGTACTGTGCGGCCCCGGCGTAATTTCCGGACCGCAGGGCAGAAGCGCCCCTGGAGGCGAAATCGTCCTCCGCCGCAGGCCACACCAGAGAACTCCAGAGCAGGATCCATGCGCCGATGCGAAGAACCTTTTCCGGAATTTTCCCGGACCGATGATTTCCGGCCGCGCTATTTTCCCAATTTTTCATTGATCCTCGCCAGTTTCAGCAGAAGCTCTTCGAGCTTCTTTTCATACTCGGACCGGGGCATCGCGGCTTTTTCGTATTTCAACGCCTCGATCCGTTCTTCCAGTTCCCAGGCCTCGAGCGCCAGCATCCGCTCCTCGGGAGTAAAGGCTTCGAGCGCATCCGTCCGGAGGCCGCCGTCAAAGAAGGTCGTGCGGGCCAGCAGGCCCTCCTCACTTTCAGGATTGGGATCGCTCTGTCCCCGGCCGTCTCCGTTGTCATCCAGCACGGCATGTTCCGTCTGCAGATTGCCCTCCTTTTTGTAGTGCTCTTCCACTTTCCGGCCTGAAAAAACGAAGGCCTCCATGACGGAGATGCGGTCGTCCTTGTCGGAGTCCGCGGCGTTGCGCTCCAGGGATTCGACAAAATATGCGCCCATGCGGGTCCGGTTCCTCTCGCTGCCGCTTTTTGTCGCGGTGATGACGATTTTCCCCTCCCCGGAGAGCGCCGGCAGGCTGCCCCCGCTCGCGCTGGTGGCGTTGACCACGACAAAACGCCCGGCGGGAATGGAGTACAGAATTGCGGCAAGCTCCCAGGCGGTGGGATCGGGGCCGACGAGGTTGAGCTTGTAGGTTTTCCCGTCATAGCTGCCGTGGCCCTCGATAAAAACGAAAACCAGGTCGGCCTTCTTCTCTCCGGTGGAAAGGCTCAGGCAGGCTTCCTCGAGACCCTCGCGCGTCGACCGGTACCGGATCAGGCCCGGATCCGCTTGAGGATCGTCAAACAGCACGACGACCCGCTCCCGCGCAAATCCGAGCGTTCCCGTGAGGATGGAATAGAGCTTCCGGGTTTCTTCGAGATACGCCGCCTGTAGATCCTGGTCGCCGCTCACCCCGGTCAGAAGGATCGCGGCCCTGCCGCCGGGTTCGTCCCCGGAGACACGCAAGGCCGGTCCGGCCACAAGGAAAAAGAGCAAAAACACGGGGAGCCGAAGGGAAAAAGCGAAAAGCGCCTTGCGGATTCCGAATGCGCGCCGGGAGGCTGCCGCCGTCGCGGGACCGGATTTCGCCCCGAAGCCGGGATCTGCCGGTGAACTGTAAAAGCAGGCCGATGATCTCATGCGAGTCCTTTGCGCTTTCGTAGGATCCACTCCGCGGAAACCAGGCCGACCAGGAGCAGAAAGAGAAACGGCATGTCCCACAAATCCTTCTCTTCAACGCGGAAGGCTCCCTTTTTGACGTAGGAGATGTCCTCCGCGAGAGTATCCAGGTCCCCGATTGAATAGTAGCGGCCGCCGGTCTCCGAAGACAAGCGGCGCAGGAGGCCGGAGTTCAGGGCGGCCTGGTGAAATTCTTCCGTCGATTCCGCGACACGGAAAAGGGTACTGGCGCTCCCCAGGCTTTTATCGCCCCGGAAGGCTTCACAGACGACTTCGTGAATGCCGTCCTCCTGAGGCCTGAACGCGCCCGAGTAGCGCCCTTCACTCCCGAATTCCCGCGCCAGGGAAACCGGCGTCACCTGTCCCGAAGGCGCCTTGACGCTGCCGGAAAGCCGGACATCGTTGAGCGGCAGAAAGGATTCGTCGTGGACGTCCGCCTCTAGCACGGCGACGTCGTCCGGGGAATAGGAATGCCTTTCCGTTCGGACGGCCACGGGGTCCGGAACATCGCTGACCAGCCAGCGGAGCATCTGGCGCCAGAAAAGCTCGTGAAAATTATCCGCGTGGTCCTGCTGCATCCTCCAGCGCCAGCTGGACGCGGTTGTGAAGGCCACCGCTTTCCCCCTTCCAAAACGCTGGAAAGCCAGGATCACGGGATCCGGGTTTTCGTCTCCGGGCACGCCTGCGCGCGCCAGCACGGTCGCCCCCGGCTTGGGCCCGCCGGTGGGGTTGTAACCGACAAGGTTCGGGGCCCCCCGCCATCTTTCCAGATTCCGGTCCTCGGACAGGGAAAGCCGGCAAATGGGATGCTGGGCGCCGTAGCCCGTCAGGCGGATGCTGTATTCCGAATTCCGGAATCCCCCGGCCGCGGCAGCGCCCCGCCCCAGGTGAAGCGGAAGCACGTCCTCGAGCGGGGTGTTTCCGTACCCTCCCTGGGCGTAGGAATTCCTTCCGCCCAGCATCAGGAATCCCCCGCCCCGCCGGCTGACGAAATCGGAAATCATCCGCAGCTGATCGAAGGTGAAAAAGCTCGCCTCCACGCTCCCCAGGATCACGGCCTTGTAGTCAAACAGATCCCGTCTCTGCACAGGGAAGCCCTCCTGGAGAGTTCCGGGCGTTTCGATCCCCTGGCGCAGGAACTTCCCGTCCGCCTGCCGCAGCAAAGTGCTCAAATGAAGATTCCCGTCGGCCTCGACCGCCCGCCGCAGAAAACCGTACTCCCAGCGCGGCTCTCCCTCCATGTAGAGGATTTTCGGCTGCGCGTCTTCAACTTGAACCAGGACCGCATACTCGTTGTTCTGCTCGACAATTTCGCCCTGGAGAGGCTCCATATGAAATTGGAAAACCCTCGGGCCTTCGGACTCCCCGCTCAGGTTCACCTTGTAGGTTTTGACCTCCCCGTCGCTGCCAAGCGCTATTTCCCGGCTTTGCAGCAGCCTTCCCTGGTCCGTCACCGTAAGTTTTGTGCGCCGTCCGGAATATCCCGCCGAACGCACCATTACCTCGGCTTCCACGACCGTATCTTTCAGGACCGTTGCAGGCGCGGTGACCCGCAGGATTTCCGCATCGCGGGAAAAACGCTCGGAACCGACGCCGACGGCGTAGATGGGAATGCCGCGCGCGCGGTATTCGGCCACGAGCCCGTCCAGATCATCGGAACGGTTGTCGGCGCCGTCCGTTATAAGGACAACTCCCGCCAGAGGAACGTCCGCGAGGTCTTCCGAAATCTGCTTCAGGCTGCGGCCGAGATCCGTGACGCCGCCGCGCCGCATTTCGGCCGGGAACGATTCGCTCCGCTCGGCGGAACCGGAAAACCGGAAATAGCGCAGTTTGAATTTCGACTCTAGGGCTTCGATCACGGGATTGTCCACCGGGCGCAGAATCTGTTCCTCCGCCTCGAGGCGCGACCGGCCGCCGGCTTCGTCCCGGATTTCCATGCTTTTGCTGAAATCGTAGGCTACCGCGACGAAGTTCTGCTGCGGGACCACGGACTCGATTCGAAGAACCGGCTGCAGGAAAATCAGCAGAACCACGGCGAAGGCCGATGCCCGAAGCGCCGCGAGTCCGTAGCGCCAGGAATCGGGGAGCAGGCCCGCCGACCGGCGGTAGAGCACATAGGGAAGGAGGATTGCGGCGGCCAGAAGAATTCCGGTGACGTAGGCGGACCACAGGGGCTCGAAATCAATGGTCCCCCTCTCGTAAAGAAGCGGCCGGTATTTGAAAAGCCATTCAAAGATTGCGGTCATGGACAG
>JAFGAO010000190.1 GCA_016933615.1 Acidobacteriota bacterium | reverse complement strand
TGGCTCCTCAGGTAGGACTCGAACCTACAACCCTTCGGTTAACAGCCGAATGCTCTACCATTGAGCTACTGAGGAGCAATGGTGTGGGCATAAAGCTAGCAAATCCCGTCCGCCCCTGTCAATGGATTGCAGCGATAATGATATAAATTAATAACGCGAAACAGGGAGTCTCCGTTTTAATTCCCGGCCTTGAACCCTGGACGGGGAGCGGCCCGTATTTTTCAGGGCGCCGGACGGGCCGGGTTACCGCTATATGGTTCAGAGCCGGCGGCTACTTCCAGTAGAGGATCACTTTGCCCGAGCGGCCGCTCTGCATGGCTTCAAAACCCTTCTCGAACTCCGTGTAGTGGTACCGGTGCGTAATCACGGGCGAGATATCGAGGCCGCTTTCCAGCATGACCGTCATCTTGTACCAGGTCTCGTACATTTCACGGCCGTAAATCCCTTTGATCGTCAGCATATTAAAGATGACCGTGTTCCAGTCGATATTCATGCGCGGATCCGAGGGGATTCCGAGGACGGCTATTTTGCCGCCGTGGCACATGTTTTCGATCATGTCGCCGAACGCCGACGGATTGCCGGACATTTCCAGCCCCACGTCGAAACCCTCCTTCATGCCCAGCTTCCGCTGCACGTCGCCGATGCCGCCCCGGGTCACGTTCAGGGCCACGGTGACGCCGGCCTTTTCGGCCAGCTCCAGGCGGTATTGGTTCAGGTCCGTGATGACGACGTATCTGGCGCCGGCATGCTTGACCACCGCCGCGGCCATGATGCCGATCGGTCCGGCGCCCGTAATCAGGACATCCTCGCCCAGGACGTCGAACGAGAGCGCCGTGTGCACGGCATTGCCGAAAGGGTCGAAAATCGAGGCGATATCCCGGTCGATGGTCTCCTTGTGGTGCCAGACATTGGTTACGGGCACGGCGATATATTCCGCGAAGGCTCCCGGTCGGTTGACCCCGATGCCCCGGGTGTCGTTGCACAGGTGGCGCCTTCCGGCCAGGCAGTTGCGGCACCGGCCGCAGACCACGTGCCCTTCCGCGCTGACGACGTCGCCCGGATGAAAGTCGGCGACATTGGATCCGACCTCCACGATCTCTCCGACGAATTCGTGTCCTATGGTGAGGGGGACGGGAATGGTTTTCTGCGCCCAGGCATTCCATTCGTATATATGCAGGTCGGTTCCGCAGATGCCGGTGCGGTCGACCCGGATCAGCACGTCGTTGATGCCGGCGCGGGGCTCTTCGACGTCCTGCAGCCGCAGGCCCGGCCCCGGTTCCTTCTTGATCAGTGCCTTCATTGGCATGCTCCTTTTACGACTAAAATACCATAATTGAAGATACCCGTATCAACACCGTTCATAATTCATTCCGATGCCGACCCCGGACGTGGCCGATGAAGTAAATCTTTTAAAATCCCCGAGGCTTTAATACAATATTCACGTGCCGACCGGATCCCGCGGAGCGGGACCGGTACGGTGCTGCCTGTTAAATGCCGCGTTTTACCCAGAACAGGCATCTTACTCGAATGGAGAAGATAGCCATGTCCGACAAACATACCGCAGCTCCCTCCGGGAGCAAAATCAGCATCCACACCCTGCATGCGAAAAAAACCCGAGGAGAGCCGATCACGTTTCTGACGGCTTACGATTTCCCGACCGCCGCGGCCCTGGACCGCGCGGGAATCGACGGCATTCTTGTCGGGGATTCGCTCGGAATGGTGGTTCTGGGATACGAGAACACTCTCCCCGTGACGATGCAGGATATGCTGCACCACTGCCGGGCGGTTTCCCGCGGCGCTTCGCGGGCCCACCTGGTGGGCGATATGCCGTTTATGTCCTATCAGGCGTCCACGGCCGAAGCCCTGCGCAATGCGGGTAGCCTGCTTCAAAAAGGCGGGATGGATGCCGTAAAACTCGAAGGCGGACGCGAACGCGCCCAGGTCATCCGGGCCATCATCGCCGCCGGCATCCCGGTCATGGGGCACCTCGGGCTGACGCCCCAGAGCGTGCACAAGCTGAGCGGGTGGAAGGTTCAGGGGAAATCGCCCGAAGCCGCGCGGGCGATCATAGAGGACGCTCTCATCCTGGAAGACGCGGGCTGCTATGCGCTGGTCGTGGAATCGATCCCGGTCGAGGTCGCCGAACTGATTACGAAAAGACTGGACATCCCCGTGATAGGGATCGGCGCCGGGATCGGGTGCGACGGCCAGATTCTCGTGACCCACGATCTTCTGGGCCTGTTCGACCGCTTCACGCCCAGTTTCGTAAAGAAATACGCGGACCTTTTCTCGAGCATGCAGCGCGCCTTCAGCCAGTATATAGAGGATGTGAAGGCGCGCCGGTTCCCGGGGGCCGAACACGCCCATACCATGGACTCCCAGGCGTACCGCCGGCTGGTGCAGGAGATCGACATGCCGGGCGATTCCGCCGACCGGGATGAGGATTCCACGACGCAATACCATTAACAGGTTGAGGGTTCGATGCGGGTCGTTCTTTTCGGCAGCGGCGCCATGGGGTGTCTTTTCGGCGCCCGGCTGGTCGGCTTCGCGGATGTCGCCATTGTCGATACGTGGGCGGAGGGCGTTGTCGCGATCCGGCAGCGGGGCGTAATTCTCGAGGACTCCGGAGCAACCCGGTCGGTTCCCGTACGGGCGCAACTGCTGCATGAGCCCGCCGTGGAAGCGGACCTGGCCATCGTCCTGGTGAAGGCGTGGCAGACGAGCCGGATCGCTTCGCGGCTGGAGAGGTATTTGAGCCGGGACGGACTGGCCGTCTCGCTCCAGAACGGACTGGGAAATGTCGAAATGCTCGGACCCCGCGCTTACGCGGGATCGACGACCGAAGGCGCGACGCTTCTGGGCCCTGGGCACGTCCGGGCCGCGGGATCCGGAATTACGCATCTGGCGGCGCCCGCGTGGGCCGTCGATCTGCTGCGGCAGGCCGGATTCGACAGCCGCCCCTGCAGCCCGCAGGAGGCCGAAGGCCTGCTGTGGGGCAAACTCTGCGCCAGCTGCGGGATCAACGCCCCGACCGCGATTCTGCGCGTGGAAAACGGCGAGCTGCTCGAAAGGCCGGATGCGTCCGACCTCATGGTGCGGGCGGCCGAAGAATGCGCCGCCGTGGCCCGGGCAAAAAACATAAGAATCCCGTTTTCCGATCCGGCGGTTTGGGTAAGAGAGGTCGCCCGGCGCACCGCGCGCAACAGGTCTTCCATGTACCAGGATCTTCTGCGCGGCGCGCCGACGGAATGCGACGCGATCTACGGCGCCGTGGTGCGTGAAGCCGGGATCCTTGGAGTTGCGGTTCCGGTCAACACAATTCTCTGGAAACTGATGCGCGCGCTTGCAGCAAAAAGCAGGAGTGAAATCCGATAATGCAGGTTACGGGCGATCTTTTGGAACTGAGGAAAATACGGGCATCGATGGCGGGGACGTTCGGCCTCGTACCCACGATGGGGGCGCTGCATGAGGGGCACGCATCCCTGATCCGCCGCGCGGGGGCGGAATGCGATCATGTCGGCGTCAGCGTTTTCGTGAATCCTTCCCAGTTCGGCCCCGGCGAAGACCTTGGAAAATACCCGCGCAGGATCGGGCCTGACCTCGAAATGCTTGAAAGGCTGGGTGTGGCTGCGGTCTTTACGCCGGCGGTGCAGGGGATGTACCCGGACGGATATCAGACCTGGATTGCGGTTGAAGACATTACGATCCCGCTTGAGGGAAAATGCCGTCCGGGCCATTTCCGCGGCGTGGCCACGATCGTCGCGAAACTTTTCAATGCATTCCGCCCTGACCGGGCCTATTTCGGGCAAAAGGACGCGCAGCAGGCGGCCGTGATCCGGCGCATGATCCTGGATTTGAATTTTCCGGTGGAGCCGGTTGTATGCCCGACGGTCCGCGAAGCGGACGGGCTGGCCATGAGCAGCCGCAACGCATATCTCGATCCGCGGGAGAGGAAGGCGGCGGCGGTCCTTTACCGCGCGCTGGCGGCGGCCAGGGAGCGCTACCAAAAGGGGGAGAGGGAAGGGAACACCCTGCGCGCCGTTATGCGCGCGGTTCTGGATTCCGAGCCGCTGGCGCGGCCGGAGTATGTGTCGGCGGCCCATCCGGATACGCTTCGCGAAGTGCGTACGATAGAAACAGGCGCCGGAGTGCTGATTTCATTGGCGGTCAAAATAGGGGAAACCCGCCTGATCGACAACATGATTTTATAAGCGACGCTTCCGTCAAACAGATTCTCCGTTTTATGTTTTTTGATTTCCTGAAACGGGAAATACGCAACGTCTTTCCTGGGGGAAAATCCCATGCTGCTTGCAGTCGATATCGGAAATACCGGCATCACGCTGGGAGTATTCGACGGCGATACAATCGGTTCCTGCTGGAGGCTGGCCTCGGACAGCGAACGCACGGTGGATGAATATGGAATCCTGCTCTGCCAGCTGCTGGAAAGGGCCGGCATAAGCTCGGGCCGTGTGGATCATGTCGCCATCGCGTCCGTCGTCCCCCCCATAACCGGGATATTCGACCGCGCATGCCGCAATTATCTGGGGGTGAAGCCTCTCGTTGTGGATGCGGGAACCCGGACCGGAATCCGGATACGCTACGAGGATCCCAAGCAGGTGGGCGCGGACCGGATCGTGCAGACCGCGGCCGTCCTGAAATTATTGAAGGGCCCCGCCTGCATTGTGGATTTCGGTACGGCGACCATATTCGATGCGGTTTCGGCCGGCGGCGAGTACCTGGGCGGAGCCATCGCCCCCGGGATACAGATTTCTTCGGACGCCCTCTTCCGGCGGGCCGCCAAGCTTCCCCGCGTTGAAATTGTGCGCCCCCCCTCCGCCATTGGAAGGAATACGGCGCATTCCCTGCAGTCGGGGCTGCTTTTCGGATACGTTGGACTCGTGGAAGGGATGATCAGGCGGTTCCGCAAGGAGCTGGGGCCTGGAATGAAAACCGTCGGCACCGGGGCGCTGATTGAACTCATCGCCAGGGAAACGAAGAGCATCGACATCATCGAGCCCTGGCTTGCGCTCCAGGGGCTGAAAATCGTCCACGATCTCAACTGCGGCTGATTCTCCGACGGCCGGATTCCGTGTAATGGAAACAAAGGATTTTAACGTTTTTAACGGTCCGACTTCCAACTTTGGGACGTTCCGCCGCCGCGGGATTTTACTCGATGATTCTTTTGGGGCTGATTCTGTTCAGTTCCTTTAAAAAGATCTGCGCGTCATCGGGAACCGATTCGGGAGGACGGAACAGGACCTGCCGGGGTTCGATGTGCCGGCCGTAAAGCACAAAGTTGGCGTCCTTGTCGGGCCGTACCGTTCCCCCCTTGACGACGAGCCCTCCGAAAATGCCGCGCGCGCGGGAATAGGTCAGGATGCGGGCCGTCATCCATGCGTCCGTTTCCGCCGCGGCCGTTCGACCGATGGGCCCCGCCGCAACGGAAGCGTCCCCCCCGAGAGTGAATTTGCTGTCGAGCAGGCTCTCGATCCCGGAAACATTCATGATCAGCAGTACAAGGTCGACCGACTGAACCCCGATCTGGAGGCCGAAGCTGCCCCCGGTGAGCTGCAGCATCGTCGGGGCGCTCCAGGGGCCGTCTCCGTTTTGGGTCCTGCAGGCTATCACGCCCTTCCCGTAGCTCGCCCCGAATATGAACCCTCCCTTTTTCAGGCCCGGTATCACCGCGACGCAGGAGCATTTGTCGAGGAGGTCCCCGGGGATGCTGCCGTCCGATGCCTGCGCCATTTCCTTCAGAGCGACGGCGGCGCTGACGACCCGGTCGTTGACTTTGCTGGCGGCATCTAGGAGCGGGGTGTTTAGTAAAATGACGGCGGCAAACAGCAGAAATCTTTTCACGGCGCCTCCTGAAGGCATTTTAGTCACCGGTTCGTTCTATGGCATTAGAGTAACCATTAACGGCCGGGGGATCAACATACAGTTTCGGGAGCGTGCAGCCGGCGGCCGGAAGCGCCGGGAATTCAAGAATGGGAGAAATAAACCGGCGGAACGGTTCAGCCTTGCCGCGGTTTGAAGGAGAAAAACTCCGAGACGTTTTCCCGAAGCAGCTGGGGGAAAGTCTTGTCGAGATAAGACCGGATCGAGACGTAACACTGGTCGCAGGTGTTTTTTTCGGTGAATTCCTTCACCATGCGCGCCTGTTCGTGAAGGCCGTATTTCTTGAACTGCATGGAACACGGCTGCAGGTATCCGTCGCTGGTGACTACGAGCCAGCGAAGGCCCGCCTTGCAGTTGGGGGTCCCGCCTTGCGTGAAATATTGGATCGTTGCATCCAGCGTGGAACGGTTGTTGGTGATCCAGTGCGATTTGTCTATCCGGCTCTTGATCCTGTCCAGCTGCCCGCGCAGGATCTTCAACTGATCGGGGGTTGACAGGAAGTAATCCCTGCATCCGGTGCGCCGGGGGGAATAGGCGCTGTAATTCAGGTTTACGCCCCACTCGGCCGCCTTGTCTGCAACCGCGTTGATCTCCGATACGTTGGAGGCCGTAATGCAGTTGTTCAGGACGATATCGTCGTAGCCGAGGGCCGCGACTTTAGGCACGACTTCGCACAGGTGCCTGTACAGTCCCGGAAGTCCGCGGAATTCGTCGTGCCGTTGGTCGGGGAAATCGAGGCTGACGCAGAATTCGTCGACTCCGGCTTCGTGCAGCTGCAGGTACTTTTCTTCGGTCATCAGGGACCAGTTCGAAACCAGTATGGTATAGGGAAGCCCGTTGTCCGATTTGATATTATGGACGACTTCCAGCAGATCGGCGCGCATCAGGGGTTCGCCGCCCGAGATCTGAACGACGCAGGGGCGCAGTTCCTGCATGTATTTCTTGTATTCGGACGGCTTCATGTTGCGGGAGTCGTCCCGGGCTCCGCCGTGATCGCAGTGTTTGCAGAAGCAGGTACAGGAATCCGTGACTTCGAAGGATACGACAACAGGACGTTTTACGAACCAGTTCACCGATCCCCGGGCAATGATCCTTAAAGACTCTCCCAAAGGAACTTTACGCATGTGTTCTTTCCTCCCAAAGGGTAACCTGCCTTGTGGATGAAGTGAGATGCTACCAGATGACGCCCATGGAATACAAGATCATTGATTACATTTATTTACAAGGTTTTCAATAAAATTCTCGCTTCTCCTGACCGCCGATGAGTCATTTCCATGCCCGTGCTGGAAAATGCCGTCAGGCGATTTCCAGCGTTACAGGTCATCCGGACCTGTAGATTGCTCCGAAACTTCTTCCGGGATGCGCGCCTTTGAGTTCGATCGCAGCCTGGCCGAACGCTCTTTCCGTTCGCAGAAGTCTTTCAGTTCCAGCAGGACCGTGTTCCAGCCGCGGTCGAGGATTGTGTATGTTTCCTCGTCGGTAACGTCGTCGTCGTCGTCCACCATAAGAACTTCCGTCATCCCGGATTTGGATTTTATCGTATAGCTCAGTGTGTGTCTGGGGGATCCCGGCCCTGTATCCCGCCCGTCTTCCATCCAGAGCAGCTCAAGGGAGATGTCGGGTATGGCGCGCGTGACCAGGGCCCGGCCTTTCTGCTCCGCTTTCCCGGTTTTCCAGACGGCGATGAACTCGCCCCCCGGGCACGGGTTGCAGTCGGCCCGGTCGCAGAACCACTTCGCCAGTTCCTTGGAGGCGGTCAAAGCCCTGTAAACAACTGCCGCGGAAGCCTTGATCCAGACTCTTTTCTCGATCCTTTTGCAGGAAGGATCCGTCCGGCTTTTCGGGATTTCAAATGAACTGTCCGTCACGGTTCTTGTCCTCGGTCCATACGGCCGGGATATCCGGCGCCCTTTATCCTACCAGAACCGGCCCGTTTTCAAGACAGGATTCCAATCGGCCCGGTTTCCGAAGAACCGCACCCGGAAATCGGCAATGTCTTGCTTGCAGGTGTTTTCCCCGCCCGCATCCCATTTTTCGTAATTTTTCCCCGAAAGACGGTGTAGACTGTATGGGAATTCCGGCGCCGGGAAGCCGAAGTGAGGTTCTGCGGGGGCTTCCGAGCGCCTCGGCGCCCGGAAGCGGATGCGAAGGCGGGACGAGACTCACCGAACGAATGTTATTTTCCGGAAATGGTGGAATATGCGTAAAAGAATCCTGATGGCGGCTCTTGTAGTTGCTGTTTTCCTGATATTGGGCGGTCTGAGCTTTGCGGTGGGAATGTACTTCGACTATCTCTGGTTTGCCGAACTCGGGAAAACGGTTCTTTTTACCACGGCGCTTTTTGCTAAAAGCACTTTGGGCTCGGGGTGCCTCCTGGTCGGCTTCCTGTTCGTCTATTTAAACCTGGCCTACGCCAATCGCGGGCCCGGCGTCATCCAGCTGGGAATACCCACGCCTACCGGGCAGATCACGGCCTACACGGTCGCCGCGGAAACGGTGCGTCGTGTTTCGGCGCTTCTGGGGCTTTTTGTGGGACTGCTTCTGGGCGTCAGCGAGGCGGCCAACTGGGAAAAGGTCTGGCGCTGGCTCTACGGCGTTTCATTCGAGATCCAGGATCCCATTTTTTCCCGAGACGTGTCTTTCTATATGTTTACGGTTCCGTTTTTCCGGGAAATCATCAAGGTGGGGCTCATCCTGGGATTTTTGACCCTGATCGGCGTGGTGGTTCTCTATTATTTCAAAGGGGTGCTTTCCTGGAAGAGCATCATCGGATCCAAGGGAGGTCCCAGCCGGTTCAGAATTCAGGTGTCCCTGCTGGCCGCATTCATATTTCTCCTGCTGGCCGCCAGCGCTTTTCTCGGCCGCTACGAGGTTCTCTTCGGGAGCCATGATGTGTTCTCCGGCGCCGGGTACTCCGATCTGTACGCCCGTGTGCCGATGCAGTGGATCCTGGCGGCCGCGGCGCTGCTGGCTGCTTTGATGTTTCTCATAAACGCATTCGCATCGAAAAATCGTCTGGCGATCGGCGCCGTTGTTCTCTATATCGCGGTTATGTTTCTCGGGAATCTATATCCCGCCGTCATTCAGAAGCTGGTTGTCGACCCGAACGAATTCGACAAGGAAAGCCCGCAGATCGCCCACAACATTGAAGCCACACTGCAGGGGTACGGCCTTTCCCGGGTCGAGGAGCGGGATTTATCCGGAGACGTGGCGCTCACGGCCCGGGACATCCATGACAACCGGACCACGATTCAAAGCATCCGTTTGTGGGACCAGGAACCTCTGCTGGACGCACTGAAGCAGATCCAGGAAATCAGGACCTACTATGATTTTGTCAGCGCCGATAACGACCGCTATGTTCTAGACGGCGACGTGATGCAGTTCATGCTCTCCGCCCGCGAGCTGAATTCCACGAGCCTTCCGGAACGGACCTGGATCAACGAGCACCTGAGCTATACGCACGGCTACGGCGTCGCGGTCGGCCCGGTCAATACCCAGACCGAGGAGGGGCTTCCCAAGCTGCTGGTCAAGGACATTCCCCCGGTCGCCTCGGACCCGGTTTTTGAGGTCAGCCGGCCGGAAATTTATTTCGGAGAGCTGACCGAAGGGTACGCCATCGTAAAGACCAACCAGAAGGAGTTCGACTATCCGTCCGGCGACACAAACATGTACACCACCTATGAAGGAACCGGCGGGGTTGCCGTCAGCTCCTTTTTCCGAAAGCTTCTGTCCGCGTACTATTTTCGGGAATTGAATATTCTGCTTTCCCCACAGCTGACAGTGGAAAGCAGGTTTCTTTACTTTCGCGACCTCAGGCAGCGTGTCAGCCGTCTCGCACCGTTTCTGCTTTTCGATCACGATCCGTACCTGGTGATTTCAAAAGGGCGTCTTTTCTGGATCCAGGACGGCTATACCGTGTCGGACCGGTATCCCTACTCATTCGCCACCCAGGGCATTGGGAATTACATCCGCAATTCGGTCAAGATGGTGATGGACGCCTACAACGGAACTGTAGATATGTATGTGGCCGATCCCTCCGATCCCGTCATCCGGGTGTACCAGAAAATATTCCCGGGTGTTTTCCGCCCCATTGCAGACATGGATCCCGAACTTCGGCGCCACATCCGGTACCCGGAGGACATATTCAGGGTGCAGACCTACATTTTCCAGGATTACCACATGAGTTCGCCCCAGGTTTTCTACAACAAGGAGGACCAGTGGCAGGTGCCTTCGATCGGGGGCTCCGGCGGGGAAAGCATCATGTCTCCCTACTACACCATCATGCGGTTGCCCCATGAGCGGCAGGAAGAGTTTATCCTCATGCTCCCCTTCACGCCGGGAAGAAAAGACAATCTTTCGGCCTGGATGGTGGCGCGAAGCGACGGGGAGAACTACGGGAAACTCGTGGTCTATCGCTTCCCCAAACAGAAGCTGGTGTACGGCCCCAGGCAGATCGTGGCCCGCGTCAACCAGGATGCGGAGATATCGCGCCAGATCTCTCTTTGGGATCAGCGCGGGTCGCAGGTCATCCAGGGGAACCTGCTGATCATCCCGATAGAAGAGGCGCTGCTGTATGTCCGGCCCCTGTATCTGCGTGCGGAGAGCGGCAAGATCCCGGAGCTGAAGCGGGTCATCGTCGCCTACGAAAACGAGATCGCCATGGAACAGACGCTGGAAGAGGCGATTGCAAAGATATTCGAGGGCGAAATGTCCTATGCCGTCCTCTCCGGGGAGGCTGCGAAAGGCGGAGCCGCCGCTCCGGGAACGGCTTCAGGCAGCGGTCCCGGTTCGATGGTCCGGCAGTTGCGGAGCGCCTTCGACCGCGCGGTCGAGGCCCAGCGCCAGGGGAACTGGGCCGGATACGGGGAAGAATTGAAGAAACTGGAGGCGATTCTGACCGAGTGGGAGAAATCGGGCGACGCCTCCAGTGAGGAATGACCGGGAGGAGGCACAATGGCCGGCACGCAGTCGTTTGATATCACATCAGGATGCGATCTCCAGGAGGTCGACAACGCCGTCAACCAGGCTTTGAAGGAGATCCGGCAGCGCTACGATTTCAAGGGATCCGCCGTCGGCATCGATTTCAACCGCACCGAAAACAAGATCGTTCTCAAGGGCCCGGACGATTTCAAGCTGCGCGCAATGTGGGACATCGTTCAGGAGAAAATGGTGCGCCGGAACGTTCCGGTCAAAAATCTTCACCCCGGCAAGACCCTTCCCGCGGCCGGAGGGACCGTTACCCAGGAAGTTTCCCTGCAGCAGGGAATTCCGGTTGAAACCGCCCGGGAGATCGTCAGGTACGTCAAGGACCTCAGAATCAAAAAGGTGCAGGCGGAAATCCAGGGCGATCAGATGAGAATTTCTTCGCCCAAGCGGGACGACCTCCAGACGGTGATGGGCCATATCAAGGAAAAGGATTTCGGCCTGGAGTTGAATTTCGGCAATTACCGGAGCAATTAAAACCGTTTCCGGGTTCGCCCTTCGAGTAAAGGGAATATCGGGGCACTGCAGCGATTATTGCATATTCCGAGGATTCTGTTGTTGCTGCGGGGCGAACACGAGGTTCGCCCCTACGACGGTCCGTTTTAAAACAGCGGGTGTCCACATTTCTCTTTGTTATGCGGCCGGACGGGCGAACACAAGGTTCGCCCCTACTTTTTGTTTAATCCGAAATATTTTATCCAATCCTCGACGTTCACGGGCTCCGGATAATCGCCGACTTCCGTCAACCGTAATTTTCTGGATTCCATTTTTAATGTGAACTGCTTCCAGTCCATTACCCTGGATCCGGCGCCGCGGCACCGGCTCTGCAGGGACCTGTCGTTGGAAACGACGATCACCTCGGCGGGAAGACGGATTTCATGCAGCCGGCCGACGATGGCGTCATCGGCCGAGAGCGGGGCGCTGTAGCGGACGCGCACCCCTGCAGGGGGCATGGATTCACCGGGATCGTCCCCGTCGAAATAAACCAGAAAGCGGCCTCCCCCCGATTTATAATAGGCGCTCAGGGCAGCCAGAAACGACGCGCGCGCTTGAGGCTGGGCCCGCGCCGAATCCGCGGAAAGTCCGATCAGGTTATTGCCGTCGAACCAGTAGGGCATGGAGCCATTGTGCCACATAAAAAGCGCGCGGCTCCCGTTTTTTTGGAAAAGTCATGGACAGGAATTTTGTTGAAGTTGTGATTGAAGCGGAAATGGACGCCGGCGAGTTTCTGGGGATGCTCGCGGAGGACAAGTTTCTGGGAAGCTGGGAAGAGGAGGGACTCCTGCATGTCTACTGGCCCGGGGACAGGTGGGATCCGGGCGTCCTGGAGGATCTGAAAAGGGTACTGAAAAATCTTGGAACGGGGAATGCGGGTCTTTCGGTCCGTTCCATCGGGGACCGGGACTGGAATGCGGCCTGGGCCGCCTCCCTGGCGCCGCTCCGGCTGGGGCGCAATGTCCGCATACGCCAGAGCTGGCATGCGCCGGATCCATCCTTTGGAGGGTTCGAACTGGTCATCGACCCCAAACGCGCTTTCGGCACGGGCCATCATGCAACGACCCGGCTGGTGATTGAATGGCTCGAGGACCGGATACGGGGCGGAGAGAGGATTCTGGACGTCGGCGCCGGCAGCGGCATCCTCTCCATGGTTGCGATCCGCCTGGGCGCCGCGTCGGCTTTGGGTTTGGATACCGATCCGGTTGCGGTCGATTGCGCGCGGGAATACGCCGAAGCCAACGGCTTCGGGCGGGAGCCGGTTTTCCGGGTCGGTTCGTTCGAGAACCCGGTCTCCGAACCGTTCGACGTAGTCCTGGCGAATATCGACGGCCGCACGCTCCCGGCCCTGAGCGGATTTCTGCCGCGCCTTCTGAAGGAAGACGGAATCGCCTGCTATTCGGGGTTGCAGCAGCAGGACCTGCAGGAAGTGCAATCGGCCCTGGCCAAGGCCGGATTCAGGATCCTGGCGCGGATGCAGCGGGAGGAATGGTTCGCGCTGGAGATAAGAAAGCTCCGGAAAATTCGCCGCGGAGGCGCGGAGTGCGCAGAGCGACGCAGTGAAATAATATATTAAAATCTCTGCGATTCTCAGAAGTCTCCGCGGCTTGCTTTCTAGCTTCTTGAGGCCGCCCTGATCCTTTCCGGCGTCAGAGGCATCTGGAAGACTCGGGTGCCGTTGAGGTCGAAAAGAGCGTTGGCGACCGCAGCGCCGACGGGAACGACCGACGGTTCTCCGCAGCCCTGGGGGTCCAGCTCGTCGTTTTTGACGATAAAGGCATCGATTTCCGGGAGCATCGAGAACCGCGGGATCCTGTAGTTATGGAAGTTGCTCGTGAAGATTCTGCCCCCCCTGAAGCTGATGTCTTCCGTCAGGGTATAGCCGAGGCCCATCATGATGCATCCTTCCATCTGCATCAACGCCCCCTTGGGGTTGACGCAGATCCCCATATCCTGGGCGGCCGTGATTTTCCTGACGCGCACGGCCCCGCTGTTCAATTCGATCTCGGCGATCTGGGCCACATAGCTGCCGGCATCGATGCCGCAGCCGATTCCCACGCCCCTGCCGCTGGGAGCGGCCGCGGGCTTGTAGCCGAAGCGCCCGGCCGCCGCTTCCAGCACGCGGCGCATCCTGGCATCGGTGGTGTTTTTCAGGCGGAATTCCAGGGGATCCATCCTGCATTTGGCGGCCATGATATCGATCTGGGATTCCTTGGCGAAAATGTTGATATTGGCGCCCGGCGCCCGCCATGTGCCGGTCAAAATGGGATGCTGGCTCGGCCCTCCCATCATCCCGCCCATGGCGCTGCCGTAAGTTCGTATCAGGCTGTGCGGGACGTCGTAGTATTGTTCGGATCCGCGGTCGCCGGCGCAGTAGACATTGTAGTCCCAAAGAGTGATTCTCCCGGAACCGTCGATCCCGGATTTGATCTTCACCACGGCGGCGGGACGGTAGGCGGTCATGAAGAATTCCTCTTCGCGGTCGTAGAAAACCTGAACCGTTTTCCCCGTTATCTTCGCCAGCCGGGCGGCTTCCACGACATGGGTGCCCGCGCTCTTCCCCCCGAATCCCCCGCCGACCAGGGGCGTGATCACGCGTACGCTTTCGGAAGGCATGCCGAGGGCACCGGCAATTCCCGACTGGTCCATGAACGGCGTCTGCGTGGACGCCCAGACGGTCATTTTCCCTCCCTCCATTTTTGCGCAGGCCGTATGCGTTTCAATCGGAGCGTGGGCCCCGTAACCGTTCAAATAGGTTTCTTCAAAGACCGTTTCGGACATCTTTTCCCCCGCGGCCAGATCGCCTCTCGGATCCAGGGATCGGGGTTGCGGAGCGGTTTTGACGAGGTGCTCGAAAATTGTGTTCTCGTCGAGCGCGCTCTCCTGGGCCTCATATTCCGATTGAATGGCGGCAAGGGCTTTTGAGGCGGTTTCGGAGTCGGCGTGAAGCACGGCGACGATGCCGTCCTGGTTGACGACGGTGACGCCCGGGATCTTTTGAGCGGCGGAAACATCCAGGCTTTTCAGTTTGGCTCCGTGGGCGGGCGGGCGCAGCACCCTGGCGTACAAAAGATCGGGAAATCGCAGGTCGCCCGTGTATTTTGCCTTGCCGGTGACTTTTTCCACCCCGTCCAGCCGCGCGGTCGGTTTTCCCATGATTCTGAATTGCGACGGGGGCTTGAGTGCGGCCTTCCCATCCAGCTTGCGCGTGATTTTCCGGCCTTGGGCCAATTGTCCGAAAGTAACGCGGGCGGTTTTGTCTTCGGTGTCGAAAATAACGCCGTTTTCGATGCCCAGCCTGGATTTCGGCTTCCGCAGCCGTTCGGCCGCGAGCGCCAGCAGAATTTCCCTCGCCTCGGCCGCCGCAGCCCTCATCGCCTGCCCGTAAACCCGGATCGACATCGATCCGAACGTCCCCATATCCCACGGGCACAGGTCCGTGTCTCCCATGACCATGGTTACGGATTCCAGGGCCGTGCCCAGCTCGTCGGCGGCCATTTGAGCCAGGGCCGTCGTGTTTCCCTGACCCATCTCGATCTTCCCCGAGAACACGGTGACTTTGCCGTCTTGCGCTATCCTCAGATAGGCGTTTAAATCGGTTTCCTGGCGCATTCCGGGGAACTGCGCCCCGCCGGCCGTGGAATCGGCCGCGAAGAACACGACGATGCCGCCGCCGACCATTTTGATGAAATCGCGCCTTGCGAGCGTGTCTCTATCGGACTCCGGAATTGATTTGGAATTATCGGTTCCCATGGTACGCCTCATTATCTTATTTTGAAACGCTCTCGATTGCCTGGACAATCCGGGTGTGCGCGCTGCAGCGGCACAGGTTGTTGTCCATGCCCTGAATGATCTCGTCGCGGGTGGCGTCCGGATTTTGGAGCAGAAGCGCGTAGGCATTCATCAGCATGCCCGGAGTGCAGAACCCGCACTGCACGGCGCCGTATTCGAGGAATGCTTTCTGCAGCGGGTGCAGCGCATCTCCCTGCGCCAGTCCTTCGACGGTCATAACGTCCTTCCCGTTCACATTGCGGACCGGAAGCCGGCAGGAGCGGACGGCCTTTCTGTCGACGACGACGGTGCAGGATCCGCAGAGCCCCATGCCGCAGCCGAATTTGGTTCCGGTCAGCCCGAGGTCCGTGCGCAGAACCCACAGGAGAGTTCTGTCGCCTTCGACTTCTATCGTGGTCGGTTTTCCGTTAAGCGTAAATTGGATGGTTTCTTTCATGTCGATTCTCGCTTTTGGATTTTTAATTACCATTCGATTCTAGCAAAACCTGCTTCGCGGGCAATGAAAAATATCCACGGGCGAACCTTGTGTTCGCCCGTCGTCCGGCCGCAGGCTGGTTCATGGAGGACGGGCCGAGAAGCGCTGTTGCGTTTTGGCCGTTATCTCCGTAATCTTGCATGCAGGATTGGGGAACGGGCGGGAATTCATGTTTTTGCCGACGACAGCGGAGGAATTGAAAAAACTGGGATGGGACCGGCCGGATGTGATCCTGGTTACGGGCGACAGCTATATCGATTCGTACTTTATCGGCGTTTCGGTCATAGGCAAGGTTTTGCTCCATGCGGGCTACAGCGTGGGGATCATCGCCCAGCCTGATATCTCTTCGGGTTCGGACATCATGCGGCTCGGCGAGCCCCGCCTTTTCTGGGGCGTGACGGGCGGATCCGTGGATTCCATGGTGGCCAACCGCACGGCCATCGGGAAAAAACGCAGGCGGGACGACTACACTCCGGGGGGAATCAACAACCGCCGCCCGGACCGGGCGTCCGTCGTCTACTGCAACCTGATCCGGAAATGTTTCAAGGATACGCGCCCTATTGTCCTGGGCGGCATCGAGGCGAGCCTGAGGCGCATCGCCCACTACGATTTCTGGTCCGATTCCGTCCGGCGTTCGATCCTGTTCGACGCCAGGGCCGACTACCTGCTCTACGGCATGGCGGAGCGTTCGGTCGTAGAACTGGCCGGTTGCCTGCGCGCGGGCCGCGATCCCCGCCGCATTCGGGGACTGTGCTACATTTCAAAAGAACTTCCGGCGGATTGCCTGGAGCTTGCGCCGTTTGAGGCGGTGGCCCGCGATGCGGATGCGTTTGCGGACATGTTCCACAAGTTTTACCGTAACAACGATCCCGCCACGGCGGCTCCCCTGGCCCAGAAGCAGGACACGCGCTGGCTGGTTCAGAACCCCCCGGCGCTTTACCTGCAAGGAAAGGATTTGGACGCGGTCTACGGCCTGGATTACGAACGCGACCTGCATCCTTATTACAGCCGGCAGGGCAAAGTAAAGGCGCTCGAGACAATCCGTTTTTCCATAACGACCCACCGCGGGTGCTACGGCGAATGCAGCTACTGTGCGATCGGCGTGCACCAGGGGCGGGCGGTCCGCTCGCGAAGCCGGGATTCCATAGTGGCTGAAGCGCAGCGGATGGTCCGGCATCCCGAATTCAAGGGCACGATTTACGATGTGGGCGGCCCCACCGCGAATATGTACGGAATCGAATGCCGGAAAATGGGAGGCAATGGGTGCTGCGGCGACAAACGGTGCCTGACTCCGGAAATTTGCCCCTCGCTCGGGCTCGATCACGGGGCGCAGATTGCCCTGCTCGAGGCGCTTCGCGCCATAAAAGGCGTTCGCAGGGTCTTCGTCGCTTCCGGGATCCGCCACGACATGGTGACGGCGGACAGGCGCAATGGCGACGCCTATCTGCGCGAAATGGTCCGGTATCACGTGTCGGGCCAGATGAAGGTCGCGGCCGAGCATTCCGAGCTTCACGTCCTGCAAAAGATGGGGCGGCCGGACTGCGGCAGCCTGCTTCGGTTCCGGACCCGTTTCTTCGCCCTGAACAGGGAGGAGGGAAGAGAGCAATTTCTGACCTACTACCTGATCGCGGCCCATCCCGGCTGCACCGAAAAGGACATGAAAGCGCTCCGGTCCTTTGCCACCCAAAAGCTCAAACTGCTGCCCGAGCAGGTGCAGGTATTCACTCCAACGCCTTCCACGTATTCCACGCTGATGTACCGGACGGAGAAGGATCCATTCACCGGGAAATCCATTTTTGTCGAGAAGTCGGTGAAGGGAAGGGAGAGGCAGAAATCGGTCATCGTTCCGGAAAAAAAGAAACGTTCCTTATAATAATAGCTCCAGGCTTTGCACGGATTTTCCGTGTCCCGGGCGAACGCTTTTGCAAGCCCGAAATCCAAAACCTTGACTTTGCCTTCGGGAGGGACTTTGATATTGGACGGCTTCAGCTCTCTGTGGATCACGCCTTTCTCGTGGGCGGCTTCAAGGGCTTCGGCGATCTGGACATACATCCCCCCCTAAAATCCTGCTGTCGTACTGTCTGATAAATCTCCGCGAAACGTGGGGTTATTATAAGAGGGCAGGGTGGAAGCAGGAAGGGGAATTCTGAACAGTCTTTCATGCGTCTTCGGGCGCACCCAAGTTCATGAAAATATCATGAACGCGGGATGCATGCTTCGCTTATTTTCGAGACAGAGTAATAGGACAAAGCAGTCAAGGACAGGGAAGAAGCCACAAAGCTCCCTCTGTCACAGGTCGCTAAGTGTTTGATTGTTTTAAGGAAAGGTGGCGGGGCCGACGAGACTCGAACTCGCGACCTCCGGCGTGACAGGCCGGCGTTCTAACCAACTGAACTACGACCCCAC
>JAFGAO010000019.1 GCA_016933615.1 Acidobacteriota bacterium | reverse complement strand
GAAGCTGGGCGAGAATATCGCCTATGACCTCGTAGCCAAGAATAAGAGAGTCTACCTTGAATTGCGTCCGGAAAGAGGACTCTCCTACTACGACCTCGTCCAGGATGCGATCCGGCAAAACGACGGCGTGCCTCTGACCGGAACCGGTCACTACACCCCCCACAACAAAGGCATGATCTCGCCCGCCTACGGCATGGGAATCATGGCCGTCAAGGCGAAAGTCGACCCTGAAACGGGCCACGTGGAGGCGCAGGACGTCCTCGTCGTCCACGACTGCGGCCAGGTCATCAATCCCCTGGGGGCGCGGGGCCAGGTTGAAGGATCGGTTCACATGGGCCTGGGCTACGGCCTGTGCGAGGAGATGCCGATGGATCAGGGCATGCTGCTGAACCCCGAGTTCGTGGACTACAAGATCATCCGGACCCGCGACATGCCGCCGATCGAGGAGATTGAAATTCCCACTTATGAGCCCAACGGGCCGTTCGGCGCCAAGGAAGCCGCTGAAGCCACGATCGCGCCCGCGGCGCCCTGCCTGGCCAACGCCGTGTATCAGGCCTGCGGGGCCGAGTTCTACAGCAACGTCCTGAAGCCCGAGAAGGTCCTGAAGGCCGTAAGGGAAGCTGAGAAAAAACAGAAGAAAGCCTCGAAATCCAAAGCGGCTTCGAAGGCGCAAGGAAAGCAGAAAGCAGCTTCCGGGGCGAAAGGGAAACCAAGAGCAACTTCCAAGGCGAAAGGTAAATAAGGAGGAAACCGCAAATGCCTAATTATCGATGCCCGATGTGCCGCAAGATCTGTTCCGATCATCTCGATCTGGCCCGGCACTATCTGGGGCAAACGGACAAAAAGCACAAGGATTGGCTGAAAACGCAAGGGCTCTCCTATGCAAGTCTTATCAAAGCCCAGGTCACCGAATTCGGGAACAAGGGCTATCAGGCCCTGGCGGATGTGCTGAAGAAAACAGCCGCCGTAGTCGACGAAGGATAGACTGCAAAGACTGCCGCCCGGGCATCCGGTTCTCCCGATGCCCGGGGATTCCCGACATCCGAAGCCGCTGCCGGGAAGTGCAGCAAAAAATCCGAACGCAGGCCGCCGCGAAGACCTGCGGAAATGCGCGGCTTTCGAATCGGCGCAGACGTTCAAGAAATCCGAAGCGGAACGGGAGAATTCATTCGGCTCGCAGCCGATTCTTCCGGAAGAGAAAGGAGTTATTCCATGTTACTCGAAGGGCAGTTTCAACTGAAGGCTCCCATAGAAAAAGTCTGGGAATCGGTGCTGGATCCCAAAACTCTCGGCTCCTGCATGCCCGGAACCGAAAAAATGGAAATCCTCGACGAAAAGACGTACGAAAGCATCGTCAAACAAAGCGTGGGGCCTTTCAAGGTAAAGCTTAAATTTAAGACCGAACTGACGGAATTGCGGCCGCCCAACTACATCAAGGCGGTCGGGAAAGGCGCCGACGTAACCAAGCTGGGCAATTTCTCCTTTGAAGTGGAACTCCACCTGAAGGAGGCCAAAGCGGGAGTCGTCGACGTTTCCTATACATCGAATGTCCAGCTGGTCGGCCG
>JAFGAO010000189.1 GCA_016933615.1 Acidobacteriota bacterium | reverse complement strand
CCGCTATGGAGGCGGAACCGGAAGTCGAGGTCGAACCGGCAGAGGAGGCGGCGGAACCGGCGATTCCGGCCGAAGCCGCCTTAGTGGAAGAAAAAGAGCCCGAACCCATTATTGAAGCGGAACCGGAGGAAGAAGCACATCCGGAAACTCCGGATGTGGTCGAACCGGTGGAGGTAGCGGCAGAAACGGCAATCCCGGATGAGTCCAAAGAGTTCGAGGCCGCATTAGGGGCGCTCTCCGCTGCCGGACCCGAGGAAGCGCAGGAAAAAGAGCCCGCCGCGCCCCCGAAAGCCGCCGGGACGGCGGAAGCAGCCTCCGAAGCCGAACCTCGGGAAGCCCGTCCGGAGGGCGACGAGGAAAAACTTCACGCCGATGCCAAAAGATTCGCCCGCCTGCTGGTTTCCGAAATCAAGCTCTACAACGAAACGGCCGTTTCGGAAGGCCGGGAAAACAACGACTTATATATCCGTTTGAAGCGGGATATCGATAAAAGCCGCGAAATGTACGACAAGCGCGTCTCGCCCGCCGTATCGCAGAAAATGGATTATTTTCACGACGAAATCGTTCGGATACTCGGCGGGAACGATCCGTCCAAACTCGGAAGCGACTATCCCGGGGGCCGGATCTAAGGGATCCGCCCTTCACTTGCCGGAACCCGCATACCGGCGTCCGACGGCGCACGGCGGAAGATCCGTTAAATTTAACGCAAATTCCAACATCATATTCCGTAAAAAGGAGCCTCCCCGCAGTGCGGCGGCAAGCCCCGCCGCTTTGTTCTCGTCAATAGCGAATGAATCGAAGGCTGCAGCAAGACGCGGCGCTCCAGGGCGCCCTTCGGGCGCAAACCCCGGCGACATTTTTGACTCGCACTTCCGTTTGCACCCGATTTGTTTCCCTCCGCTTCCATCGGCATTTATATATGGTACTATCCTTCTGTGTTCCCGAAGACTACCGGCTCCCGGCCGCTACCGTGCCCGCGTGCGGATCTCGGGGCCCCAGGCTTTGCCGGGGAGGCAGTAAAAGTTTGGCGAATCCGGAAGGAATAGAGTAGGGCGGGTGCCCAACATTATTGGCACATCCGGCGCCAAACAGGTCGGAGTCGGCATCGGGGTCGCTTTCGAAACCGGGAAGCAGCAATATCCGTGGTACCATCGATCCCGGTTCCGACATCGATCCCGACCCTGATGGGGCAATCCCAGCCGCTTCGAGCGGCTCACAAAATAAAGCCCCCGGCTCTGCCGGGGTGATACTTACTCAAAAACGGGCCCGATTTTGTGTGGAATGAATCCTCTCCGGAAGACGACAGGGAGCTGGTCGCAAGATGCATTGATGGGGATACGCTTGCATTCGAGGAGCTGGTAAAGAAGTACCAGCAGTCCGTCCTGAACCTGGTCTATCACTATATCGGAACGCGAAGCGACGTCGAGGACATCGCCCAGAAAATATTCATCAAAGTATATTTTTCCCTCCCCAAATTCGAAAGCGGGCGGCCCTTTTTCCCCTGGCTGTACCGCATCGCGGTCAACAAGTGCTACGACGAGCTGAGGCATATCCGGCGCCGGAAAACGTATACCTTCAGCGAGCTCAACCTCGACGATGCGGCCGGCATTGAAAGGCTGATCCGCGACTCCGAAACCTCCGAACGGCCGGATCAGAACCCGGGGGAGACGCACGCGCTGCTGCAGAAACTGATCTCCCGGCTCCCCGATCACCAGCGCAGGGTGATCGTCCTGCGCGACATCGAAGCAATTCCCTATACGGAGATATCCGCAATATTGAATTGCACCGAACAGGCCGCCAGGCTGAAGGTCTTCCGGGCCCGGAAGAGGCTGAAAAAAATTCTCGAAACAATTCTGCCTGAATCGAAGCAGCCTGAGAAATGATCCCGCCTTCGGGATTCCGATGGCAGCGTGCGCGATCGATCGATGGGGCGAACCCGGATCCGGCTCCAGCCTCAATTCCGAAGTTGAATATCGTAAAGATGCTGTTCTCTTTTTGGCTCAACAGTTTGACTATTACAAATCCAACTTCGGCGAAGTTGGATTTACTCGTGTTAAGGTTCTGAGAACAAATGGAATAGACTTTCCCAGCAAAGGCAATATCGGAATTGAGGTTCAGCCTTTAATTACGGAACGCAGGACATCCCAGAAACCGGGGAAGCTGACGTCGGCGCATTCGGCGTCGTGGATGCGCGTTTCCCCTTCGGCCCACAGGCCGGCCACGGCAAACGCCATGGCGATGCGGTGATCCCCGCGGGTCCGGATATCGGCCCCCTTCAAGCGCTGCCCGCCGGGAATGTCGAGCCCGTCCTTTTTCTCCTCCACCGCCGCTCCCATGGAACGCAGGTTGGAGGCGATGGCCGAAATCCGGTCGCTCTCCTTGACCCGTAGCTCCGCCGCGTCGGATATTTCAACCCCCCCAGCGGTCCGGGATCCCAGAACCGACAGGACGGGAATTTCGTCTATCAGGGCGGCCGCCCGGTCCCGCCTGATCGGCGGCAGCTTCCCTTCGACAAGCCCCGGGCTGTAGCGGACCCTCAAGTCGCCCCGGGGTTCGCCGGCTTCCTCCGACTCGTTTTCGATCGCAAGGTCCAGCCCCGCTTCCAGCAGATAATCGAGAAGCACGCGCCTTCTCCGGTTCAGCCCCACGCCCGTCAGGTACAGCTCGGAGCGGCGAGACAGGGCCGCGGCGGCCAGGAAAAAAGCGGCCCCGGACAGGTCCCCCGGGATGCTGAGGCTGCGGGCCCGCAGCTCAGGCCCGGGATCGACCTCGATCCAGTCCCCGCCGAACCGGACTTGTGCCCCGAACTCCTTCAACGCAAGCTCGGTATGGTCGCGCGTCGGCACGGTTTCCCCGACAGCCGTGGATCCGCTTCCGTACAGGCCCGCCAGGAGAATGCACGATTTCACCTGGGCGCTGGCAACCGGCAGTGCATACCGGATCCCCTGCAGGGCGCCTCCGCGAATTTTCAGGGGCGGCAGATCCTTTTCCCGGGATTCGACGGCCGCGCCCATCTCGACCAGGGGGCGGATGATCCGGCCCATGGGCCGGCCGCAGAGGGACGCATCGCCGGAAATGGAGGATTCGAACGGGTATCCGGCGAGTATCCCGGAGAGCAGCCGCATGGTCGTCCCGGAATTGCCGGCATCGAGAACCGAACCGGGCGCCCGCAGTCCCCGGAGTCCGCGCCCGGCGATGATCGCCTTGTCCCCGGACTCGATGATTTCGACGCCGAGGGACCGCAGGCACCCGAGAGTGCTGCGGCAGTCCCTGCTGGACGCAAAATGAGCCAGGACCGATGTCCCCTGCGCAATGGCCGCCAGCATGGCGTAGCGGTGGGAAATGGACTTGTCGCCCGGGAGGCGGACGGTTCCCGACAGGTTATCCGCATGCCGCACGATTTCAATCATGTCTGTTCACCCGCCGGGCTTGCCTCCGCGTTTCCCATGGTCTCCAGGGCGCTTTTCTTCAGCTTGAGGATCCGGTCGCGGAGGACGGCCGCCTTTTCGAACTCGAACTCTTTCGCGGCGCCGCGCATTTCCTTTTCCAGGCGCCCGATCTCGCTTTCCAGCTCTTCAACGGAATTATATCCCGCGGCTTCCTCTGTAATGACCGGCAATTCGTAGTAATCCCCCTCGAAGAAGCGGACCATATCGGGGTCCAGGGGCTTGATGATGGATTGCGGCGTCACGCCGTTGTCCTCGTTGTAGCGCTCCTGAACCCGGCGGCGCCGGTTGGTTTCCTCGATGGCCGCTTTCATGGACCCGGTCATGACGTCGGCATACAGGATGGCCTTGCCGTTGATGTGCCGCGCGGCGCGCCCCATGGTCTGGATCATGGAGGTGGTGGAGCGCAGAAATCCCTCCTTGTCGGCATCCAGGATCGCGACCAGCGACACCTCCGGGAGATCCAGCCCCTCCCGCAGCAGGTTGATGCCGATCAGCGCGTCGAATTCCCCCGCCCGCAGCGACCTCAGGATTTTGATGCGGTCCAGCGTCTCCACTTCGGAATGCAGGTAGCGGACCCGCATGCCCAGCTCCGTATAGTATTCCGCGAGGTCCTCGGCCATGCGCTTCGTCAGGGTCGTCACCAGGACCCGTTCCCCGTTTTCCGCACGGAGCCGGATCTCCTCCATCAGGTCGTCCACCTGCCCGGCCACGGGCCGCACTTCGATGACCGGATCCGTAAGGCCGGTAGGCCGCACGATCTGTTCCACGACGACGCCACCGGATTTAGACAGCTCATAAGGCCCCGGCGTCGCGGACACGTAAATGGCCCGGTTCACCCGTTTTTCGAACTCGCCGAAGTTGAGCGGGCGGTTGTCCAGGGCCGAAGGAAGACGGAAGCCGTACTTCACCAGGTTCTCCTTGCGGGACCGGTCCCCGAAGTACATGCCCCGCACCTGGGGGATTGTGGCATGGCTCTCATCCACGAAAAGCAGCCAGTCCCGGGGCAGGTAATCGAGCAGCGTCGGCGGCGGTTCCCCGGGGCGCCTGCCGGTCAGGTGCCGGGAATAATTTTCAATCCCCCGGCAGTAGCCCAGCTCCTTCATCATCTCCAGGTCGAACATCGTCCGCTGATGCAGCCGGGCGGCTTCGAGCGTCTTGTTCTCCCGCTCCAGCCTGCCGCGCCACTCCTCCAGCTCCTCTCGGATGCTGCTTATTGCGGCCAGCAGCCGGTCCCGGGGCTGCACGTAATGGGATTTGGGATAAATGGGAATGCGTTCGTGCTTTTTAAGGGTCCGCCCCGTGACCGGGTCGATCTGCGCGATGGAATCGATTTCGTCGCCGAACAGATCGATGCGGACCGCGTAATCCTCATAGGTCGGAAACACCTCCACGACATCGCCCCGGACCCGGAAAAAACCGCGCTCCAGCCCGATGTCTTCGCGGGAATACTGCATCTCCACAAGGCGGCGAAGAATGTCGTCCCGCCCGATGCGCTGGCCCTTCTCCAGGAAGAGCAGCATGCCGTAGTAGGCTTCCGGGGAGCCGAGCCCGTAGATGCAGGAAACGCTGGCGACGATGACGCAGTCCCGGCGTTCGAAAAGCGAGCGCGTCGCGGAATGCCGCAGACGGTCGATTTCGTCGTTGATCAGGGCGTCTTTCTCGATGTAGGTGTCCGTGGCCGCGATGTAGGCTTCAGGCTGGTAGTAATCATAATAGGAGACAAAGTACTCCACGGCGTTTCCGGGGAAAAACGTCCGGAACTCCCTGTAAAGCTGTGCGGCCAGCGTTTTGTTGTGGGCAAGAACCAGGGTCGGGCGCTGCAGGGCCTCGATCGTTTTGGCCATGGTGAATGTCTTGCCCGATCCCGTCACACCCAGAAGCACCTGGTGTTTCTGCCCCTCCTCCACCTCCCGCACCAGCTGCTCTATGGCGGAGGCCTGGTTCGGGCTCGGCTGGAATGGGGTCCGGACCCGGAATTCGGAAGAGTGGATGAGATCCCTTCCGTAGGAGATATTCGAATATGTAAGGCCATTGTCGGAGTCGGATTTTTTCGTCATTTCAAACGTAGGGGCGAACCTTGTGTTCGCCCTTGTCCCGGCCTAGCCGTCAAATAGGCACGAACCTTGTGTTCGCCCTTGTCCCGGCCT
>JAFGAO010000018.1 GCA_016933615.1 Acidobacteriota bacterium | reverse complement strand
CTTCGGCTTCCTGCGTGAGCATTTCTCTTTTTTCCGGTCCGCTCGCTTTGGCTGCAGCCTCTTGTGCGCGCTGGTATGATTTCTCCAGAATTTTATAGCGGGCGGTCTGGCGCGCAATATCGGCTGCCGTGCGCTTGCATTCTGCTGCTTCGTAGGATTCCAGGGGCTCCAGCATCGCCTTGTAAACGGCGGATTTCCTGTTCGCGCTTGCTATGGCCGTCACCGTGTAAAGGTTGACGGGCTCCACGAATCCCGGCCGGATCTGAACTTTGACCTTCTTGGAACATGAAGCAGCCAGAACAGACAGCGCCAACATACCCGCCAGATCCACGGGCGTCTGCGTTGCCGTTGCGATTGCGCTAACGTATTCGCCTACAGCTGCCGGCAATGCCTGGACGGGGAATTCAGGGAGGTCTGTTTCATAAAATGGAGAGGGCGTTTCCCATGATTGGGGCCCCGGTTGTTCGTAGTCGCTTTCGGTGGAGTAGTCCCCTTCCGACCCGGGGTAGTCGTCCGCCGGGTGCGGTGGGCGTTCGTCCGCCTTTTTGGGCCCATACTGCCTATAAGCGCGCTCCACCTTTTCCCGCGCTATATCCGCCGAGAAATTAGGCGTACACTTGGCGGCCGCTTCCAGCACTAGGGACAGCGCCATGTCGTAGGGAACGTCCGCGTTCCTCAGCTTGCACGCGAGCCGCCAGCACGTGTCATCGCGCTTCCCTTCGGGCACGCCGGCCAGCGCGCCGGCCGTGTCGAAGCGGGGTTTTCTTTCCGAAGTGCCGCCATTGAGGAGGGGCAGCCATTCTTTCGGGAAGTCCGCGAGCTCCCGGCCGCTCTCAGGTGCCCATCGGTAGCGTTTTCCCGAAGCGTGAAGGGCTGGTGCCGCAACGACGTATCCGCCGTCGGTTTTCAGGTCGACCCCCAGACGAAGAGCGGTTGCATTTTTGACGTTGATTCCATTCCGCCGGAAAAAATAGTGCTTTCCGCCGCCGCCCGTATCACAGATCCATGTGTCGGGCAGTTTGCCCAAATCTGTTTCCAGTTTTTCTAGGGAGATGTATCCGCCTTTTTTCGCGTCCACATCAACGACAATCATCCCGTTGCAGGAGATCCCGATATTGGCTTCGCGCCATTGCCCCCACCATCGCTTGATTGCCTTGTGGTCAGTTGTAGCTTCACTTACCCCATGAAAATTGCGCGGGTGCTTCGCGACATTGTTCCCGCAATCCGGATTTCCGCATGAACACGCGCCGCCCACAGGCTCGTAAATTGGGATAACAGGGAGACCACGGCGCGCGTAATGCAGCGCATGGCAAAGCATTTTGGGATTTTCAAGGGGGCGATTTCTCATGATTGACCTTTCTGCCGTTCGACAAAGGTGTCAAGCTCTTCCCGGTCAAACAGGAGCTTGCGAATGTTGCGGTCCTGCCCGCGTGCCAACACCTTGCCTGTCCCTCGATCGCGCAAGATTGCACCCGGCAGTTGCACGGGATGTAAG
>JAFGAO010000188.1 GCA_016933615.1 Acidobacteriota bacterium | reverse complement strand
TCAGTGCCATCGCGCATCCTCTTCTTCCTCACGACACGGGTAAGAATGTGACAGAAGCCTATTTTTTTTAAGAAAAGGTCCGCGGCAGGTCGACCTTCGGGCCGGCTTTGATTCAGGAAAACCCGAGGAGGAATTGCTGGCCGACACAAGGCGCCTTCCATTACGAATATTCTTGCTCCGGCGTCAATTTAGGCATTATATCTGCAAGCAAAGTGAAGAGAAAAACGGGATGCAACATCCGAACCGCAGTTTCTTGAAAAACAAAGAGCCGAAATGAATACAGGCGATCGAGCTGGAGGCAACGCGGAGGTCCTGCTGGAAGGCTCCCTCATATGCCCGGGTATCGCAATCGGGACTGCGCATTGGATAGATATTGATCTTGAGTTCAAGCCTTTGGACATAGCTCCCTCACTGATTGAAGCGGAACAGCAGCGCTACACAGCCGCTGTATCGGAAACAATGCATCGATTGCATGATCACGTTGCAACCACTCACGGAGTCTCTCACACGGAGATCAGGGCGATATTTGACATCCATCAAGCTATATTGGCGGATGATTCCTTTCATGACAAAGTGCGGGATCGCATTGCAGGCGAGAAAAAAAGCGCCGAGTGGTGCCTTCAGGAAGAAGGGTCGAGCTTGATTTCAAAATTTGCCGCCATGCGGGACCCCTATTTAAAGGATCGCAGCGAAGACATCCGCGACATGACGCAAAATCTTGCGGACGTATTGTTCGGGGGCAAAGGCAAGTCCGGCTTAGGCGACAAAAAGCAAGGCGTGATGCTTTCCCGCCACTTGAATTCTTCAGACGTTATTTTGGCTCAACGCAGCCATCAGTGCGGCTTTGTCAGCGAAAGCCGCGCCCTGGTCTCCCATGCGGCCATTCTTTTGAAGGGTTTCGGAATTCCTTCCCTCGGCGGCGTCGCCGGGCTGTGCGACGCCGCGCATGAAGAGGATCCCATAATTGTGGACGGCTATAAGGGCGTTGTGATTGTGCGTCCGTCTTCTCCGACCCTCGAAGCCTACCGGAAACGGATGAAGAGCGCCGAAGTGTTCACGCCGGTTCCGGACCTGGCGGGCTGTGTCACGGCCGAAGGAATCCGCATATCTTTGAAAGCCAATATTGAGAATCCGGAGCAGATAAAACTAATGCGGGATCGCGGCCTTGACGGAGTGGGGCTGTTGCGAACGGAGTACCTCATTTCCGCTGAAGGCCGCATGCCTACGGAAGACGAGCAATATACGGCATACCGGCATATCATCGAGAACGCCGCCGGCAAGCTTGTTACCATTCGAACCTTTGACATCGGCGGAGACAAACCCATGGGGCTCGCAGACAGATGCACGGGCAGGAATCCGTCACTCGGCTTACGGGGGATCCGCAGGCATCTTATGATGCACCCCGAAGAGCTTCGCATGCAATTGAAGGCCGTCCTCCGAGCGGCTGCAGGCTACAAAGTGGGAATCTTGATTCCCATGGTCACGACGGTCAACGACATCATGGAAGTAAAACACCATATGGCCTCGGTTTACAATGATTTGGGCGAGGAAGACGCGGCCTTTTCCAATAATGCCTTACTTGGAGCGATGATAGAGACTCCCGCGGCGGCGGCTATCATCCGGGATATTCTTTCGGAGGTTGATTTCATAAGTATTGGAACAAACGATTTGCTCCAATACTTTATGGCGGCGGATCGCGATAACGAGCGGGTTCTCCATTACAACGATGCCGCGAGCCCGGCTTTTCTGTGGCTGCTGGAGCAGATCCTCATGCAAGCCCGGAGGTCGGGCCGTGAGTGCGATGTAACAATGTGCGGAGAGGTTGCGGCGGACATTCGCGTCCTTCCGCACCTTCTGCGCATGGGGTACCGATCCTTCAGTATCTCGCCTATGCTGTCAGCGGTTTTCCGTGACGCCTGCATGAAGTACGGCCTGAAGGACTGAAATATTGCGAATACAGACATATCCAAAATTATGTTCTTTGGCTTTCACTTCCGGGCAGTGAGCGGGCGAGACGCTCCGGACCCTTCTGCAGTAGCGTTGCGGGACCCGCGACTTGCCTCTTTCCCCGGTTCCCGCAGCGCTGCCGTCATACCCCCCGGCAGCCAATGACGCAGCATTTCTATCCATTCAACCCAAAACGGCTTTAATTGTATCCTCCGCCTCGGTTTTCGAAATAGCAATTAACAATGCATACAACGCGCTCGCCGACGGAAAGCAGCGCGCAAATGATGCATCCATTTTCAGCCCCGCTTCCGGTCGACTGTGCCGCTTTCAGACTCAGGCGGGATCCCCTTAAAATAACCACCGGATGGAAATTCAAATAGACAGTTCCGCCTCCCTAAGAATCGCCGGGATCAAATCGGCCCAGCCCATGGGCATGATGTGGACGCCCTGCACCATGGATTTGACTCGGCGCAAGAACCGGCCGGTCATTTCAGCGGCTTTTTCCCTGCGATCAGCTTTTTCTGTGCGGCCGATCTCGTCTATCCAGGCTTCAGGCACCTGGATACCGGACACATGTTCATTCATATATTGGGCCATCTGAGGCGACTTTAAAACCACCACTCCTGCCTGTACGGGGCGGTTGAGCTTTTCAGCCTGCCGCATGAAGCGTTCAAGCAGTTCGATGTCGTAAACCGCCTGTGTTTGGAAAAACTCCGCACCAGCGTCGATCTTTTTTTTCATCTGGAGCAGCTGCAATTCCATGGGTTCAAAATTTGGATTGACTACAGCGCCTAATGCCATATCCGGCGGATTTTCTATCGGGTGTCCGCTGATGTCATACCCTTCACGCAATCCTGCAGCCATGTGGATCAACTGCACCGAATCGAGATCGAAGACAGGCTTGGCCCCTTTATGATCCCCCAGTTGAATGTGGTCGCCGGTTAGAAGCAGCACGTTGTCGATCCCAAGCGAATAAGCGGTCAAAAGATCGCTCTGCAACGCGATACGGTTGCGGTCTCGACACGTGAGTTGATAAACGGGCTCGATCCCCAGGGATTTCAGGTATACACTTGCCGCCAGGGAACCCAAGCGCATGACGGCGGATTGGTTATCGGTGATATTCACTGCATGGACATACCTTTGCAGGAATATCGCTTCACGGGCGCAGTTCGGCTCAACACTGCGATCCCTGGAAATAGCACCTTTGACAGGGCCGACTTCGCCCGTGATCACGAATTTTCCCTGCCTGTACAATTCGTTCAGTTTCATACCTTCTCCTACCCGTCTCGGTTCTAATCATCATTCCTGACGGTTTTGCTATCTGCATAAAATCGGAAGGTGGCCTCATGCTCGGATACCACGAGGGAGCGCGGACGGCCCCATTTGGAATAATCTTTGGGCTTCTGATAAGACTCGATAAGATCGAGCCGGCCCAGTTGTTTCAACCGTTCATATATGGCAATCCAGCCGCATGGCTGATCGGGATTCACTTCGCACATTCCTTTCTTTGCGCCGCCGCAAGGACCATTGAGCAAGCCCTTTGCACACAGAGTCAGTGGACACAGCCCTCCCGTATATTCGATGACGCATTCACCGCATAGGGAACAATATTCTTTGACCTCGGTATCCGAAACCGTCTCGCCACCGAAAACAGTATCGCAGCCCGGGTGGACCATAGCGCCGCCGGTCGCATCGATAACCGTATGGACTCCCTGTCCACAGGCTAAAACGAGAAAGGAATCCGCTCCCGCGACAGCCTCGGCGCAATCCTCCATTAAGACCTTGCGCGTATTGGATAGTTTGCAAAGGGATACCCCGGCCGGACCGGGGACCGTGTATCCGGCCACTTGAATCCCCCTTTTTTGGAGCCGTTCAGCCATTGCTCTTGTCTCAGGCCAGCCGCCTGTGCAGCATTTCATCGCGCAATTGTCACAGCCAACTATGAAAACCCTCTCGTCGGATCGGATATTTTGGACGATTTCTTCGATCGGTTTTTGGATAGTCGCGTGCATGCCGCCTCCTTTTCCCTTCAGGGATCGACTGTTTTATTCTCTGAGGGTTTCCTCTTGAAACCGCTCCCTCCGATGGCGGGCTGTTCGGGATCGGAAGAAGCATCCTTCTTAACGCGCAGTCGCCCGCGCGAGACCACCGCTCCGGAGGGCGCATATCGATTCCCACTGATACCTCATTAAAAGGCATGCAACTCATAGACCACAACCGGAGGGCGGCGCATCTGTGTAGATAAGCGGAAAATCAATCTTTAAAGGGAAATTGTGCGAATAGCCGCCGGATCCAAGCTCTTTATGCCTTAAACGGTTGTTAAGATTCCCCTAACACTAGTTTAAAAACGCAGAGGGGAAAGGAGAACACTGCATCACGCGGCTTTTTTCAAGCATTTAGAGAATTCCCAAGGGGAAGCTTCCGGGCATTCATCTTTAAGTAAGCAATGGCGGATTTTCCCCAAAGAGATGGTGTTCCGAACCCTTAGCGGTAAAGAATTTACATGCTGCCCGTCTGAGTGCAGAAACTCTCAGGCTGATTCACAAATTGCCGGATTGAGACGGCAGGTCCGCACGCGTGCTTGAGCATATTCCGTCCATTGCGCTGTTGCTCATATAGATGCAGGAATCCTGCCGGCACCTGCTTTTCACGGTCGCAGACTTCCAGCAGCCGTTCGATGCAATCGAGAATGCTGTCGATATACGGCAAGAATTGGTTTATGTTAACTTTCAGGAGTTCACGTTGATTTTCAGGAAATTTTTACTGCAGGTGAGGGAGGAACATATGAAATAGGTGTTAAATATTATCTTTACAAATAGAATCGAGAAAGCTTGCATAGTGCATTTTCATTATAAAAAACCCTAAGGCGAAATCCGGCAGGGGGCAAATTTTATATAAAGGCGTTTATTCTTCCAACCGGCTGCTTATTCTGAAACGCTTGAGGGTTCAAAATTTACCGAACAAGGTTCTTCGCAATTCAGGGACGGAGAGCCAAATCCAGTCATTAAGGAGCCCTATCATGAAATTTGTCATCATCGGCGGAGATGCGGCGGGCATGAGCGCCGCCAGCCGTGCCAAGAGAAATCTTCCCGATATGGAAGTCACGGTCCTTGAGCAAACCCAGGATGTTTCCTACAGTGCCTGCGGCATGCCTTATAACATCGCCGATCCCGGCCGTGACATGGATGATCTTGTGGTCCGTCATGCCCATGTTTTCAGGGAAAAACAGGGAATCGATTTGAGGACAGGACACCGTGTGGAAAGAATCAACCGAGGCATCAAAACGGTCACGGGAAGCGACCTGCAGGGAGCGGAGTTCGAGATCCCCTATGATCAACTTCTGATCGCAACAGGCGCCTCCCCTATAATACCGGACCTCCCCGGCTTTGACCTTCCGGGTGTCATGGCTCTCAAGAGTCTAGAAGACGGAAAACGCATAAAGGATTTCATCCGCTCTCGTAATGTCAAAAAGATTGTCGTTATCGGGATGGGCTATATCGCGCTAGAAATGTGCGAAGCCCTGAGAGAACGGGATATCGAGGTGCACATGGTCAAACCCAGACCGGCATTCCTGCCCTGGATGAATACTGCTTTGTCTTCAGTGGTCAAAGAGGAAGTCGAGGGTCATAACGTCGGAATCCATTTGGGACACAAAATTGAACGGATTGAAGCATCCGGTCATTCTCTGAAGGTCGTCTGCCCGGACCTGGTCCTTGAAGGCGATGCGGTTCTATGCGCCATAGGAGTGAAGCCGAACAGTGAAATGGCGGCAAGAGCCGGGCTCGAACTTGGGCCGTTCGATTCCATTGCGGTCGACAATACCCTAAGGACCACGGATGAGAACATCTATTCCGCCGGAGATTGTGCGGACGCTTACCATGTTGTCACCGGGCAAAAAACATGGGTTCCCCTGGCGCTCAGAGCCAACAGGGCAGGCTGGGCTGTGGCGGATAATGTGACAGGCAAAAGGACCGAGCTTACGGGAATTGCCGGATCGGCCGTGTTCAAGGTCTTTGGTCTTGAGGTGGCCAGGACCGGTCTCTGTGCGGATGAGGCGGAGAAAGCGGGATTCGATCCTTTGGAGGTGACGGTCCAGACCCGGTCCCGAGCCCATGCCCACCCGGGATCTACGACAATGCATGTCCAGATTGTAGGTGACAAAAAATCAGGAAGACTATTAGGGATGCAGATTGTGGGAAGAGAGGGCGCGGTCCACAGGATTAAGGCGCCTTCAGTGGCTTTGCACTGCAAAATGACTGTTGAGGCTTTCAGCCAGTGTGATCTGGCCTACGCACCGCCGTTCAGCCCCACATGGGATCCCATGCTGACCGCGGCCATTCAGTTTGTTAAAAAATCAGGTTCTTCTCCAATTTCCCTTCCCCGCCCGCAGTAATATGCCCTTGAAAATCGGCATGAATTCCTGAAGCCTGACTGAAAAGGCAGGGGAAATCCGGAGAATGCGCGGAGGGGAAAGCGTCCCTGAAAAAGGATTTCTGCTCACTCATCAAGCACGAGCTTGATTTGATGCAAACAGCAAATTCCTTTTAGAGGAATATGTAGCGGACGACGAACAGGACGGCGAAAAGGTATACCAGCCCGTGCACTTCCCGCCCCCTGCCGGTCACAACTTTAAGCAGCGAGTACGAAATGAATCCGAAGGCGATGCCTTCCGTTATGCTGAAGGCGAAAGGCATCACGCACATCGTCAGGAAGGCGGGAATGGATTCCGTCGTGTCCGCCCACGGAATCCTGCTGACGTTGCGCAGCATCATGCTTCCCACGACGATGAGGACGGGAGCGACCACCGGATAGATCTGCGAACCGTCGGCCATTACAAAGCCTTCGCCGATCATACGCGCCAGGGGATAAAAAAACAGGGACAGCAGCATCAGTCCGCCCGTGATCATGTTGGCCAGGCCGGTACGGCCCCCTTCCGCAACACCGGCGGCGCTCTCGACATACGCCGTTATCGTGGAAGTCCCGAAAACCGAACCGGACACGGAGCCGAACGCGTCCGCCGCCAGCGCCTGTTTGGCCCGGGGGAGCTTTCCGTCCACCAGGAAGCCGGCCTGATCGCTGACCCCGATCAGGGTGCCCACAGAATCGAACAACGCCAGAAAGAAAAATACGAATATGACGCTGATCAACCCCATGTCTAGAGCCCCGGCGACATCGAGCCTGAAAAATGTCGGCTCCAGCGAAGGAATGCCTCCTATAATCCCACGATAGCGGACGACTCCAAGAGGCAGCCCGGCCAGGGCCGTCGCCAGAATTCCCCAGAGAAGGGCGCCGCGAACGCGGGCCGCGACGAGAATAATCGTAAGTACCAGCCCGGAGATGGAAAGAAGCACGGGCCTTGCGTGCAGGGACCCGAGGCCGATCAGGGTTCCGGAGGACGCGACGACCATGCCGGACCATTGAAATCCTATCATGGCCACGAAAAGACCGATGCCGACGGCAATGGCCTGTTTGAGCGAGTCGGGAATGTTGTCGATCAGCTTTTCCCGGAAACCCAAGAAGGAAAGAAACAGGAAAAGCGCGCCGGAAATGAAAACGGCGCCCAACGCCTTTTCCCAGGAAATCCCCATTCCCAGAACGACCGTGTATGAAAAAAAGAAGTTCTGCCCCATGCCCGGGGCCAGGGCGACCGGGTAATTCGCGTACAGGCCCATGACGACGGTGGCGATTGCGCTTGCAACGCAGGTGGCAACCAAAACCGCTCCGAAATCCATGCCGCACGAAGAAAGCACGGTAGGCTGAACGAAGATGATGTAGGACAACGTCATGAAAGTCGTCGTCCCGGCTACAATCTCCGTCTTCAGGCTGGTCCCGTTTTCCCCAAGTCTGAAAATCTTTTGCAGCAGCATCTTCCGCTCGATTCCAGGGACATGAACGTAAGGCGTCCGGCATTGCGGGAACTCCCGCCGCCGATTTAAAACCCGGTCGACGGCCCGCTGAAGCTTTTTATGTCGCATTCGACGCCCGTTGTCCGGACTGGTTATTCCTCAAGAACGACTTCGAACCCGGCTTTGCATCCGTCAGAAGTATTCATCAGCACCGCGTCGGACAGGCTGCCGCTGGTGATCTTGAAGCTGAATTTCTTGTCGGGCTTGTCCGGCAGGCCCGCCACCCGCGCCCTGCCCTCTCCGTTTGTGCCCACCTGAAGCGACATCCTGCGCATTCCGAGAAATCCGTAGCGAATGGAAACATCGATCTTCGCGTCATAAATGGGATTTCCGTCCTTGTCCGTTACGGTAAAATCCGCCGTGCACCGGCCTAAATGGCCGTCGACCACCGGCACCACCTGTTCCTGAGCCTGAATCGGCGCGCCCGACAGCGCCACGAGAAGAGCCGCGGCTATCCCCGCCATTACACGAAGCCTTACAATCCAGTTCTCTTTCATCATTTTCATCGCCTCTCTCAATCATGGACCCGGATCCCGGGATAGAATGCAATAACTTTACGGCGGATTTTACTGCACCGTGGTTCCGCTGGAGGGTTTGCCGCCTCCGGACTGCTTGTTCCGTTGCGCCTGGAGAGCCTGAATCAGGCCGTCGACAATCTGGGTGGGAATGGCTATGACCGCCTTGACCGGCGCGGGCAGCGCGCCGGTTTTCTGCATCTTCAGCGCCTCCTCTTCGCTCTGGGGACCGATCACGTCGCAAAAGGTCAGCGTGCAGTCTATCGGTGAGACGCTTACCTGCACATAGTTGGCATAAACCCTCGAAGAATTCAGGGTGTGATCCGCGATTATCTGCACGGGGCGTTCCTCATTCGGCATCTTTTCCTCCTTGAATGTATCCGCATTGTGGGAGCGGATTGCCCGCTCCGGATCCTGCAAAAGCGGCGGTTCCGCGATACAAAAATTCCCTACCCGGGCGGCCAGCCCATTCTTCTCCCGCCTAAAACGTGGATGTGCAGGTGAAAGACGCTCTGACCCGCCTCCGCATTCGTGTTGATTACGGTTCTGTAGCCCGTTCCGTCGATCCCCTGGGATTTGGCCGCGCGTCCCACAACCGAAAGCATGTGGCCGAGAAGCTCCCGGTCGCCGTCCAGGTCGTCGTTCAGGGAGGCGATATGCTTGCGCGGAATCACCAGCAGATGGACCGGGGCCTGCGGGTTGATGTCGCGAAAAACCACACAATGCTCGTCTTCGTGAATAATGGCCGCGGGCTTTTCATGCGCCGCGATCCCGCAGAAAATACATCGGGCCATAAAGGCAGCATCCTATTTCTTGTCGCAAACCGAACCGGCGCCGCTGCGCGACGCCCGCCTAGCGAACCCGCTCTATGCCCGCCCCCAGGCGGGCCAGTTTCTCCTCGATCCGGTCATAGCCGCGGTCCAGATGGTACACCCGGTCGATCCACGTTTCCCCCCTGGCCACCAGGGCGGCCAGAACCAGGGAGGCGCTGGCCCTCAGGTCGGAGGCCAGAACCCGGGCGCCGCTCAACGGGCCGTTTCCCCTGACCAGCGCCTGCCTTCCCTCCAGGGTGATGTCCGCACCCATGCGGACCAGTTCCAGCGCATGCATAAACCGGTTTTCAAATATCGTTTCCGTAATGATCGAGTCCCCGTCCCCCTGCGTCATCAGTGCCATGTACTGCGCCTGCATATCGGTCGGGAATGCCGGGTACGGATACGTAGTGACGTTTTCCGAAAGAATCGTCCCGCCGCAGCGCACGCGGAAGCGGTCTTTCCCCGAATCCACATCGGCACCCACCCGGCGCAACTGCTCCAGCACCGCGGCGAGATGGTTCGGGTTGCAGCGTTCAATCTCGACATCCCCCCGGGTGATCGCCGCGGCTATTGCGAATGTCCCCGCTTCAATCCGATCCGGGATTATCCGGTGCCGGCAACCATGAAGCGCGCCGACCCCCGTGATCCGGATGGTCCGGCAACCGTCCCCCTCAATCCGCGCTCCCATGCTCCGCAGCATATCCGCCAGGTCGCTCACCTCGGGTTCGCAGGCCGCATTTTCCAGGATCGTTTCCCCCTCGGCCAAAGTGGCGGCCATCATGATGTTTTCGGTGCCCGTCACCGTAACCGTATCCATAAGGATACGGGCGCCCCGGAGCTTTTCTACGGACGCCTCCACATAACCGTGTACGATTTCGCATTCAGCCCCCATCTTCTCCAGCCCCATAAGGTGCAGATTCACCGGGCGCGCCCCGATGGCGCAGCCTCCCGGCAAGGAGACCCGTGCGCTTTTGAATCTTCCCAAAAGCGGCCCCAGAACCAGTATGGAAGCCCGCATGGTTTTTACAAGTTCATAGGGAGCTTCACGGGAACGGATATCGGAGGACTGCAGGACGGCGGTCCCGTCGTCGGACACTTCCGCGCGGGATCCCATGTCGCGCAGCAGGTTGCGCATGGTCAGGATATCCCGGACGCGGGGGACATTTTCCAGCTCAATCCGGTCCTGCGTCAGCAGCGAAGCCGCCATCGCGGGCAAAGCGGCGTTTTTCGCGCCGCCGACCGCGACGCTCCCGGACAGGGGCCGCCCTCCGATCACTCGGATTTTATCCATTGCCTCTCCGTGAACCGCCGCATTTTCGCGCAATGACGCAGCGGGGAATTCCCTGCAGATCGCGGAGAATTTCCTGCGGCGCCAGTCCCTCCGCCTCCATCATCCCGCCGACGGAGTCCGCCTGGCCGGCGCCCGTCTCGAATAGAACAAAACCGCCTGGCTTCAGGCATAGCGCTGCGGCGGGCGCCAGCCGGCGGTAGAAGTCCAGGCCGTCCCTCCCTCCGAACAGTGCCCGCCTGGGTTCGTAATCTTTTACGCCCGCCGGGAGCGTATTATACTCCTCAGACGATATATATGGAGGATTGCTCAGAATCAGGTCGAAAACGGGCTCCCTGCGGAAGCAGTCGAGCAGGTCCGACCGGACGAACCGGATCCGCCCCGAAACCCCGTGCCTTATGGCGTTTCGGCGCGCGATCGAGAGCGCCTGCCGGGAAATATCCGTCGCCCAGCCCCTGCAGTTCGGAGTCTGACGGGCTATCGAGACCGCAATGCAGCCCGAGCCCGTCCCGGCATCTGCGAACACCCTATCGGAAACGGCTCTCTCCCGAATGATCCCGGCGGCCGCCTCCACCAGGATTTCAGTTTCCGGACGCGGTATCAGGACTCCCGGGGCCACCAGAAAATCAAGACCGTAAAATTCCCTCTCTCCGGTAATGTATTGAAGCGGCTCGCCTTTCATGTGGCGCGCGATCAGGGATCTGTAATTCGCCCAGGCTTCTTCGGGCAGATCTTCTTCCGTGTGACTCAATACATACACTCTGTCGCGACCCGTCACGAAACCGAGCAGAAGATCGGACGAAAGAACCGAAGGCTCCACTCCGGCGCGCCTGAATGCATCCACAGCCCATCTCCTGGCTTTTCCTATCGTCGGCATCGGGTCGGCCCCGGCATTGTTTCATCGTGACTTCTTTGTAAAATGCAAAGAAGTTTTTAAGTTATGGGATATCAATCACTGGACCAAAGCCTGTCATTCATGCCGGCCTGACTCTTTCCCAAGCGAAAAGCGGGAAAGGGAGTTCATCGGGGTCGGCATCGGAATCGGGTTTTTAAAACCGATTCCGATACCGACCCCGCAAACGCACCCTGAGTCATGCATTGTTCAATCCGTCCCCGGCGGCAAGAGCCCGTCCGTAAAAAGCCTTTTTAATATACAGTGAAACGGATCTTCAGAAAATGCAATGTCGAATCAAACGGCCTCTTTCAGTTTTTCCGCCTGAAAATGCGTGGCCAGCGACTCGATGATCGGCTCGATGTTGCCGTCCATGATTTCCGGAAGATTATGAACCGTCAGGCCGATACGGTGTTCGCTTACGCGGTTTTGGGGATAATTGTAGGTCCGTATTTTTTCGCTGCGGTCTCCGGTGCCGACCTGGCTCCGGCGGTTTTCGGCTATCGATTTCTGCTGCTCCTGGAGCGCGATGTCGTAAAGCCTTGAACGAAGCACGCGCATGGCCTTCGCCCGGTTCTTTATCTGGGACTTCTCATCCTGGCAGGACACCACCAGGCCGCTCGGAATGTGGGTGATTCGAACCGCGGAATAGGTCGTGTTCACGGACTGTCCTCCGGGACCGGATGAACAGAAGGTGTCGATCCGGAGGTCCTTGGGATCAATAACTATTTCCACTTCATCCGCGTCCGGCAGAACCGCCACCGTAACGGCGGAAGTATGGATGCGCCCGCTGGCTTCCGTCTCCGGCACCCTCTGGACCCGGTGCACCCCGCTTTCATATTTCAGCTTGCTGTAAACGCGATCTCCCTCGATCAGGGCCACGATTTCCTTGAATCCGCCCACTTCCGACTGGTGGGAGTCCATCAGTTCCACCTTCCAGCCGATGCGTTCCGCATAGCGGGAATACATGCGGAAAAGGTCGGCTGCGAACAGCGACGCTTCATTGCCCCCCGTGCCGGCCCTGATTTCCAGAAACACGTTCCTGTCGTCGTTGGGATCCCTGGGCATCAGCAGCAATTGCAGATCCTGCAGGCATGCCTCCTCGCGCCGCAGCAGCGTTGCCAGTTCTTCATCCGCGAGCTGCCGCATCTCCGGATCGTTTTCCGCCTGAATCAGCGCCCTGGTATCCTCTATTTCACGCAGGACTTCCTTGTATTCCGTGAATTTCCCCACGATCTCCTGCAGGTCCCGGTGCGCTTTGGCGTGCTTCTTGTATGCCGCCTGGTCGGCGATCACGGCAGGGTCGGCAAGCAGCGCGTTCAATTCCTCGTATTTCTTTTCCAGTGCGTTTAGTTTTTCAATCATAGGATTTTGGCCGAATCTTCAACAATGGAGATGCAGGGAACGGCGGCGGGCATCGGGCGGCGGGCGGAGCCGCTAAGCTGCGTTCTGCGCCTCACGGGCCTGGATGCCGTCCAGTTCGAGGGCTTCTTTCAGGGCGCGGATGGCAATTTCAAGCTGGTCGTCCGATGGTTCCTTGGTCGTGATGCGCTGCAGCCCCAGACCGGGCAGGACAATCAGCTTGAAAAATCCTTTTTTGCAGCGCGGGGCGGACAGCCGGATCAGTTCATAGGACAGACCGGAGACAACCGGCACCAGTACCAGCCGCGAAATAAAAATGGCCCAGAATCCCTTGAATTCGAAGATGGAAAATACGATCACGCTGACAACCATGACGAACATCAGGAAACTGGTTCCGCATCGCGGGTGCAGGGTGGATTTTTTGCGCGCATTTTCCACCGTAAGCTCCTCGGCGGCCTCCCAGGCATGGACGACCTTGTGCTCCGCCCCGTGGTATTGGAACACCCGGCGGATGTCCTTCAGCATGCTGACCAGGATTATGTAGCCCAGGAAAAAAACGACTCGGATAAGCCCGTCCACCAGATTGAAGACAAACCAGTTATGGACGGCGGATATGTAATCCTTAAGCAGGGTGGTAATCCAGAGAGGCATCAGGATGAAAAGGAAAACGGCCGCCGCAACCGCGGCGATCATCGAGAAGGCGATCGGATACGCTGATTCTCCCTTCTTTGCCTTGCCGGGATCCTTGGCGGCCTGCGATTCCGCCTCGTCCTTCATCGCGATATTGATGGAAAAATTCAGTGCGCGCATTCCGAGGACCAGCGACTGGACCAGAACGGCAAAACCGCGAACGACATGCCAGGAAAGCGGTTTCCAATAATCGGACAGGCGCCTGACAGGCTTTCTGGTAACTTCCACGGAGCCGTCCAAACGTCTGACGGCAACGGCGGTCGCGTAGGGCGTTCGCATCATGACGCCCTCGATGACGGCCTGGCCGCCCACGAGAATATCTTCGGGCGATATTTTGGATTTCGAATCCGCCATGGGAGCTCAGTTGCCGGACGAACTTTCGGTCTTGTTCAGACCGTATCGTCGCTGGAAGCGCTCAATGCGCCCTGCGGTATCCACCAGCTTCTGCTTTCCGGTAAAGAAGGGATGGCAGGCGGAGCAGAGTTCCAGGCGAATCTCCGGTTTTGTCGAGCGGGTTTCAAATTGATTGCCGCAGGCGCAGGTCACCTGCACTTTATGGTATTTCGGATGAATTCCATCTTTCATTTCAGCCTCTTCGTTCCAGTGTCGCCTCTTATGGCATTAAAATAGCTGTTTAGTATACCATTAGACACAACCTGTGTACCATGAATTTCTTGAAGTTCCCCGGAAAGGCCGCCGATCCGGCGTCCCATTCCCCCTGCCGGAATAATTCGGGCAATTGCATTAAAAGGATTCAAAACGGCGGCCGCTCATTTACCGCCCCGAAAACCAAGAATGCGGAGAGTTTGAATTCACGCAGTCATTGTGATAGTGTGTCTGGTTCTTCCGGCTTCCGGTATGACGGAACACCCCTGAACAAGTGAGGAGAATCGCCTCAATACGGATGCATTATGGGCACGATAAAGGTTCTTTTCCACAACAACTGTTTTGACGGGTTGGCGTCCGCCGCTGTCTTCAGCGATTTCTACTCTAAGGCAATCGACAAAGATCGCCAATTCCGCTATGAAGGCCTGGCGCACCGCGCCGGGCAATTGTTCCTCGACGTGGCGTTCGACGGCGACGAGAACGCCATCGTCGACTTTAAATATTCCAGCGACCCCCGCCTGACCTGGTGGTTCGACCACCACCAGAGCGCGTTTCTCAACAGCGGCGACGAAGCCCATTTCAGGGCGGACCGAAGCGGCAGGAAATTTCACGATCCCTCGTACCGTTCCTGCACCAAACTGATCGCCGAGATTTGTCAAAAACATTTCCGGTTCGATACCAGCAGGCTCAAGGAACTGATTCACTGGGCCGACATCATCGACGGCGCCCAATTTGAAAGCGCCCGGACCGCGGTGGAAATTCCCGAGTCGGCCATGAAGCTCATGATGGTCGTGGAGGGCGTACGCGACAACAGTAAAATCAACCGCCTGATTGTGGAATTCCAGAGGCAAACGCTGGACGAAATCATGGAACTCCAATGGGTTCTCGATATTTTTCGCCCTCTTTACGAGCGTCACCTCCAATCCATCGAAATGATCCGGAGCAAGGCGCAATACTCCGATCACACAATATTTTTCGACGTGAGTGAATTTGACCTGGAGGGGTATAACAAGTTCATTCCCTATTACCTCTTTCCCGAAGCGGTTTACTGCGTGGGCGTGAGCCTTTCGAGCTACCGAACCAAAATTTCCGTCGGCTCCAACCCCTGGAGCCCCCTACCCCGGACCCATAACCTGGCGGCCTTGTGCGAACGCTACGGCGGCGGCGGTCACCCGGTTGTCGGGGCCATTTCTTTGGCACCCAGCGAGCTTGAAAAGGCGCGCGCCATCGCTTCCGGCATCGTCCGGGAACTCCGCGGCCAGGCCTGACACAGGATCCGTACGAAGGATTCCGGTTGCACGGGGTGCAACCGGCCGTTATATTTTGACTCTTACTGGGGCATTGGTTTGCGGAAATTCTCCGCGTAGCGTTGGGATTTTTTTAAACAGTGCCTTCACTCTGAAATACCATAATTCTCAATGGGCGCCGGTTTGAGGGATGATGCCGCCATCATCGCACTGGAGCGCCCGGATACGGGTTCCGATGCTTCTCATCAAGAATATTTCTCAGGTTATCACTCTGAGAGGAGGCCCGGCACCCCGAGTCGGGAACTCCATGTCCGACCTCGGGATCATTGAAAACGGCGCCATCCTGGTTCACGGCGACCGGATCGTATGGGTCGGCCCCACCAAAGACATACCGGTGCGCGAGCCGGGCATTCGATACCAGACCCTGGATGGAGTCGGCCTGGACCTGGTCGCCATACCGGGCTTCATCGATTCCCATACCCATCCCGTCTTTGCAGGCGCCCGGATTGAGGAATTCGACCTTCGGTGCCAGGGGAAAAAATTCCAGGAAATCGCCTCCGAAGGCGGAGGCATTATCCAAAGCGTCCGGGAATTTCGCGCCGCGAGCGTAGAGCAGCTTCTGGCGAAGACGGAACGCAATTTCCGGCAATTCCTGAACCACGGGACAACGACGATCGAAGCGAAAAGCGGATACGGACTGTCCCTGGACGAGGAAATCAAGGCCCTGCAGGTCCTGGAGGCCCTCAACAGCCGGAACCGCCTTGAAGTCGTATCGACTTTCCTCGGCGCGCACGCGATTCCGGAAGAATCCAGGGATTCGCGCGGGGAATATATTCGAAACCTGGTACAGATCATGATTCCGCGGATCGCCCAGGAAGGCCTGGCGCAGTTCTGCGACGTATTCTGCGAAGAAGGCTATTTCTCGGTGGAAGAAGCGCGTTCCATCCTGATCGCGGCCAAGGCCGCGGGGCTCGGACTGAGGATTCATGCCGATGTGCTGGAGCGCAACGGCGGCGCGAAACTGGCCGCGGAAATGGGAGTCCGCAGCGCAGACCATCTCCGCTGGATCAACGATTCCGACATCGAAGCTCTGAAAAAGGCGGGCGTCGTCGCGACTCTTCTTCCGGGAACCGCGTTCAACCTGGGGCTGGAGCGCCATGCGCCCGCCCGCGAACTCATCTCAGCGGGCGTCCCGGTGGCGCTGGCGACCGATTTCAATCCGGGCACCTGCTATACCATGAACATGCAGATCATTCTCGCCTTCGCCTGCCAGAAAATGCGGATGTCTCCGGCGGAAACGATCACGGCCGCCACCATCAACGGGGCCTATTCGCTCGGCCTTTCCGACAGGCTGGGCACGCTGGAGGAGGGGAAACAGGCGGACATCGTTTTAATGGGGGTGTCGGACTACCGGGAGCTCCCCTATTTCTTCGGAGTCAATCACTGCGTCGTGACGATCAAGAAGGGCAATATCGTCATCAACCGGCTGGAACAGCCCTGATCCTCATCGCGCCCGAGGAAGTCGGGGGGCATCAAAAATGCAGGCTGGGTCGAAGGATGAAATATAAAACCTGAAAGCCCTGCAAACCCGCAGGCAGGGCGAACAGGAAGCGCACACCGGCTAGCCGGAAATAACGTTAGCGGCCCTAACCCTTTTCCTCTTTTCTCTGGTTTTCTTCCGATCCGGCCTTGAGGGCGGCCTTGAAGTCGCGAATGCCCTCTCCCAGGCCCTTGCCCAGTTTGGGAATCTTATTCACACCGAAAATTAGAATAACAATCACCAGAATGATGATCAGTTCCGTCGGTCCCAGCGTCGGCATACATGACCTCCCTTTGTCCGTTCCGTCTTAACTGAGAGTACTTTATCAGCCTATTGAAGTCAATTCCGCAACCCTGTCCCAACTTCCTCTACAGTAGGCTCGAAAATCCTGTTTTCCGGCTCCGGCAGCGGAAGCCGGACCAATCCCCCGGCGAAAATTCTTCAACTCAGTTCCGAATCGAAGGGCCCCGTTTATAACCGTAATCATCGAAACGGCGCCCTGCCGTTTTAAAAGAGGCCGACTGATTTCGGGCCCGGTTTCCCGATAGAAACGGCGCGGCGCAAAATCGGGAAAATCGATAAAATTCCTTGTTATGTAGACGGGAATATCCTATAAAACATAACGCGGTTAGTAATATTGGGGAAATATTCATAATTTTTGAACCCCGGCAGGTTGAACCCGCTTCAACCTGCCGCCGGTTGCAGTATTGCGGCAGTTCGTTGCTGTTCGGCGAGACATTGAAAGCGGGAGGGAAAACCCTGGAAAGGAGCAGTTTATTTGAAGATCATAGCTGAAAAAATCAACGGGACCCGAAAACGGGTCGCCCAGGCTATTCAGGAGCGAGACGCGGAATTCATTCAGAATCTTGCCAAAGAGCAGGCGGAAGCCGGCGCCACCTGGCTTGACGCAAACGCAGGCACCGCTCCCCAGCGCGAACCCGAGGACCTGATATGGCTTGTGGAAAACATTCAGGCCGTGACCGATACGCCGATCGCGCTGGACAGCGCCAACCCCAGGGCCCTGGAAGCGGCCATCAAGGTCGTCAAGAATAAACCCATGATCAATTCCATCAGCCTCGAGCCCGGACGGATGGACGTATTCCCAATCGTCGCCGAACACAAATGCCCCGCGGTCGCACTGGCCATGGATGAAAAAGGCATTCCCAAAACCAAGGACGAACGGATCAACACCATCGGCAGGATTCTGGAGAAAACGCGCTCCATGGGCATACAGGACGACAGCCTTTATTTCGATCCGCTGGCCATGACGATAGGAACGGGCCAGGAAAACGCGCTGCTCTTTTTCGACACGGTTCGCCAAATCCGCGCGAAATTTCCCGAAGTGCACATTACGTGCGGATTGAGCAACATCTCCTTCGGGCTGCCGGCCCGCAAGTACATCAACCGGGTCTTCCTCGCCCTCTGCATGGAGTCGGGAATGGACTGCGCCATCTGCAACCCGAACAGCAAGGACATTCAGACCACGATACTGGCCGCGGAGCTTTTGCTGAACAAGGACCGTTATTGCCTGAAATACACCCGCGCGTTTCGCGCCGGGGTTTTCGACGAATAGAACCCCCGCTAGAAAAGCATTGGTATTCCTGAATAACATTTATCAAAAGGAAGTAAAAAGGAGAGCATATGTCGAAAGAATTAGTCGATCTCGTTGTGGACATGCGTGAGGAAGAAGCCGTAAAACTTGCCGAAAAACTTCTGGAAGAAGGCGTGGATCCGCTCAGCCTGCTGGATGATTGCCGTGAAGCCCTCGGCGTCATCGGGGACCGCTTTGCCGCGGGCGAATGCTTCGTTCCGGAACTGATCCTGGCCGGCGAAATGCTGCGGCAGATCGGCGCCCTGGTAAAACCGAAAATCGAATCCTCCGGTAAAGGCTCGCAGGAAAAAATCGGCCGGATAGTATTCGGCACCGTCGAGGGCGACATCCACGACATCGCAAAAGACATCGTGGTATTCATGCTCGACATCAACGGATTTGACGTCATGGATCTCGGCGTGGACGTTCCGGCCGCCAAGTTTGTCGAAGCGGTGAAGGAATTCAAACCTCAGGTCGTCGGCCTCAGCGGCTTCCTGACACTGGCCTATGACCCGATGAAGAACACCGTACAGGCCCTGAAGGATGCCGGCCTGCGCGACAGCGTTAAAGTCATGATCGGAGGCGGGCAGATGGACGACAACGTCGCCGCCTATGCAAAAGCGGATGCCTACGGAAAAGACGCCATGGCGGCCGTCAAGCTTGCCAAGGGCTGGATAGGAGTAAACTGATATGCCAAAACCGGAAAATTTCGACAAGTTAACGCCCGATCAGAAACGCGAAGCGCGCATTGATGCCTGGCTGAACCACGAAGGCCTCGAGTTTACCGATCCTGCCGCGGAAAAAGGATATCGGGAACGCGCTCAACTGTTTGCCGATGCATTCCTAATGAAGAAACCCAAAAGGGTGCCCGTCGCGATCGCGACAGGATTCTGCCCGTTTGTTTATGCCGGGTACAGCTGCAAGGACGCCATGTACGACGTCGAAAAACTCGGCAAAGCCATGAAGAAATTTCATGTCGACTTCATGCCGGACACCGCTGCGTCCGCGGGTCTCTACCCGCCGGGCAAGGCTCTGGAAATCCTGGACTACAAGCTCTACCACTGGCCGGGCCACGGCGTTCCGGAAAACACCTCTTACCAGTGCGCGGAAGCGGAATACATGAAGCCGGACGAATACCGGACCTACCTGAACGACCCCAGCGATTACTTTATTCGCACTTACATGCCGCGGGTCTTCGGAGCCCTGGAGCCATGGAAAGAGCTTCCCCCTTTCACGGATCTTCTCGAGCTGCCGTTTATTCCCTATGGCATGCTGCATTTTGGGCTGCCGCATATCCAGGAGAGCCTGAAAAAGCTGATGCAGGTCGGAGAGATTTCTCTTGAGTGGGCGGGGAAGGTAACCGAAATCGACAATGGCATCATTACAAGCCTTGGGCTTCCCAAATACCAGGGGGGATTCTCGAAGGCGCCCTACGACGTCATAGCAGACACCATGCGCGGCACCCGCGCCATAATGCTCGACACCTTCCGCAAGCGCAAAGAGATCCTGGAGTGCTGCGAACGCAACATTCCGTTCATGACGAAAATGCCCTATGGCGCCTACACCTGGGGCGCTCCCCCGACGGTGTTTTTCCCGCTGCACAAGGGCGCGGACAGCTTCATGTCGCCGAAAGACTTCAAGGAGCTTTACTGGCCGTCCTTCAAGGCCGTCATGCTCAATCTTATCGAAGACGGCTTTATTCCCTTCCTGTTCGTCGAAGGAAGCTACAATCAGCGCCTGGACATCATATCGGATCCCGACATTCCGGCCGGAAGCACCATCTGGTACTTCGATCAGACGGATATGCAGGAAGTCCGGAAGCATCTTCAGGGATGGGCCTGTTTCGCAGGCAATTTCCCCTCATCGCTTTTCAGGGCGGGAACGGTGGATCAGGTCAAGGATCACGTCAAGAAACTGATCGACGATTGTGCCGGCGACGGCGGATATATCCTGGTCAACGGCGCGGTCCTGGACGAAGCAATCCCGGAAAATCTGCATGCATACGTCAACACGGCGAAGGAATACGGCGTTTATTAATGCAAGAAACGCCGCTTCGAATCTCGAAAGCCCGGGGATTTTTTCCCGGGCTTTTATCTTTTGCATTTCAAGGTTTCCCGTTCAGAGTTTCTCATTTCAATGCCTTTCAGGGGGAAACGGGGAGCCCGGAACGGGAAGCAACCATCCATAAAATCCTCCCCGGATCGGCATAGCCCTCCACGGTTGCAGGGCCGGAGGCCGTGGATTTAAACGAAAGAGAAAGAACATGGCAATCAAAGATTCGCTGTTACCGGAATTCGATACTGAAATGGCCACGACGCGCAGGGTTATCGAACGCCTGCGGGAAGACAGGTACGGCTGGGCCCCTCACGAGAAGTCCACGAAGGCGGGGCGTCTCGCTTCCCATATCACCGAGATGGTGGCCTGGGGTACCTTCGGCATCACTCGGGATTCGCTGGACCTGGCGGGCGGGCATGAACCGTTCAACGCCGCATCCCGTTCCGAGCTGCTGGCGGCGTTCGACAGCAATGTCGGCGAGTGCCGGAAAGCCATCGAGGGCGCCGGCGACGAAACGATGATGCAGCCCTGGTCCCTGATGAACGGGGAAAATGCGATCATGACGCTGCCCAGAATCGCGGTCCTCCGTTCGCTGGTGCTGAACCACATCATCCATCATCGCGGCCAGATGTCCGTCTACCTGAGGCTGACCGGCACCGCGGTGCCGTCGATCTACGGCCCCAGCGCCGACGAGGGCGGGGCTTGATCCCCTTGTTTTCGGAGATTTTTTTGCTGGATGAAAGAGGGGCGAAGACAAGGTTCGCCCTTCCAATCAAGGCAACCCCGGAGTTGCGTTACGATCGTTTTATTTTAGGGCGATTTTGTTTTCGTTCCGGGGCG
>JAFGAO010000187.1 GCA_016933615.1 Acidobacteriota bacterium | reverse complement strand
GCCCGTAAATTTACAGGATTCGGATCGTTTCTTTGTTTTGCGGTAAGCGTGAGTTGAAGTAACGAAGGGCGAACACAAGGTTCGCCCCTACGGCTTTTTGGGGCCGACCCAGACGGTCTGGATGTTGACGAATTCCCGGATCCCGAATTCGGACAGCTCCCGCCCGTAGCCGGACCGCTTGACTCCTCCGAAGGGGAGCCTGGGATCGGATGCGACAATGCCGTTTATGAACACCTGGCCCGCCTCAATATCCCGCGCCATTTCTTTCGCGGAGCCCGTGTCGGCCGTCCATAGGCTCGAGCCGAGGCCGTAGGGCGTCCGGTTGGCGATCTTGATGGCATCCTCTGTGTTTTCAGCCCGGATCATGGCTGCGACGGAACCGAAAACCTCCTCGCAACCCGCCGGCATTTCAGGCTGCACATCGGTCAGGACGGTTGGTTGAAAAAAGTATCCCCTGCCCGCAATCCGCTGTCCGCCGGTTGCGATTTTCGCCCCCTGCGCGACGGATTCACGGACCTGGCGCTCGAGGTCGGAGACGAATTCAGGGCGCGCCAGCGGCCCGACCCGGGTTCGACGGTCCATCGGATCCCCCGTCTCGAGCGCTTCGACCGCTTCGACGAAGCGGTCCCGGAACCGCTCGAAAACGGGTTCCGCCACGATGAAGCGTTTGGCCGCGATGCAGCTCTGGCCCGTGTTCTGGTAGCGGGCCGGCACGCCAGCCTGAAGCGCCAGATCCAGGTCCGCGTCTGCCAGGACGATGAAGGGATCGGAGCCTCCCAGTTCCATCACGGTTTTTTTCAGCACGCGCCCGGCATGGGAGGCGACGATGCTCCCCGCCGCCTCGCTCCCGGTTATGGTGACTGCGGCGACGACAGGATTTTCGATGATTTCCCCTACCTCCGATCCCGGAACCAGCAGGGACTGGAAGCATCCTTCCGGGAGGCCGGATTCCCGGAACACCTCTTCAATTCCCAGGGCGCATTGGGGCACGTTGGACGCGTGCTTCAGAACCGCCGTATTGCCGGCCATCAGGGCCGGGGCGGCAAAACGGAAGACCTGCCAGAGCGGGTAGTTCCAGGGCATGATGGCGAGAACGACCCCCAGGGGAGTGTACTGCACGTAGCTTTCAGTCGCGTTCGAAGCCCGTGTTTCCGTACTAAGATGGGATTCGGCGTTCTCCGCGTAGTAGTCCAGGTTCCAGGCGCATTTTTCCACTTCCGCTTCGGATTCCGCGATCGGTTTGCCCATTTCGGCCGTCATGACGCGGGCAAAGCGGTCTTTGTTGCGGCGCAGATACCCGGCCGCCTGTTTCACGAACCCGGCCCGCCTGGAGAACGGTTCCCGGCGCCATGTCTTAAAGGCCCTGTCCGCTTTTTCCAGCGCCCGCCGTGTCTGTTCCATGGTGTGGATTTCAAAGGACGCCAGGGTTTCCTCCGTGGCCGGATTTATCGAGTATTGATACTTTTCGGACGGCGCCATGCAGCCTCCTTATTTGAGTTCAAGCACATGATGAACGAATCCCGATGTTTGAATGCCGGAGCGGATGGAATCCAGCACGGCCGGCCCGTAGCGGGAAAGGATGTGGAGGATGTTCAGTTCGCGCTCCTGAAGATTCCGGTTCGGCAGGCAGTGGTTCAGCAGAAGGCCGGCGGCCTCGAGAACCGAGGAATCCACACGCCCCTCGATTTGCAGCACGCGGGACCGGAGCCGGTGCAGGTTGTGCAGGATTTTCCTCCGTGCCGTTTCGAGCGCCCGCGGCAGCGACGGGTCCAGTTTTTCCGCGTCGGGACGAATTTCGGCGAAAGTCCTGTCCAGCTTGTCGGCAAAAGCGGCAAGTTGCAGAGCCGCCTTCCCTGAGCCGGTCGCCTGAAGGGCTTTCTCCTTCAGCAACACTATCCCTTCGAAGCATTCCTGCATATCAATGCCCAGGCGGAGCATGGGACGGCGGATGCGGGCGTCCATAAGGGTGAAGCTTTCCCGGGGCCATATCACGGGCATCGGTTTTCCCAGCAGGCGGTACAGCACTTCAACCTGGGCGAAATAGGCCAGTTCAGCCGGTCCTCCGACATAGGCCAGGGTAGGAAGGAGGGAATCCTGAATCACGGGACGGAGCAGGACGTTGGGGCTGAATTTTTCTGGGCTGCACACGATCCGGGCCTCGAGATCTTCGATGCTGAAATTCCGCCCTCCGTTTTTAAGCGAGAATGCGGAATCCCGGTTCTCGATCGCGTGGCGCTCTCCGTTTTCGATGTAAAACAGGAGAGTGGAGTTTTCTGAAATATGAACCTGGGAGTGGAATCCCGCCGAGTGAAGCTCGCGGCCGCGCTCCATAAGCGCCAGACGAATAGCGCCGGACTGCGCCAGGGCCCATCGGAAAACACGGGATACCGGCGGCTTGGTTTCAGGGTCTCCGGGATCGAACAGGATCAGTCCCGAATCGCGCAGGATTTCCGTGAGAAGCCGGGCGAATGCCTGCGCAAAGGTTGCGCCGGGACGATAGGTCATTTGCAGCAGTGTCTCGATCCCGGGTTTCCATCCGGAATCCGGGAGGCGGCGGACAAAGTCGCGGACGACCGGCTGGATGCCTTCCGGGAACCGGATGGCTCCCACCGGGCGAGCGGACGGGGAATCATCCCCAAAAAGGAGGCTCCGGTAGTCCATCACCAGGACCGATCCGTCGGAAGACAGGACGGTCCGGCGCGTAATTTCCTCGAGGTCGTGATCTTCGGTTTCCATCCAGAAAACCGCAACGGCCGGGATCCCCCGCTTCCTCAGTGCATCGGACAGGTGCAGGGCCGTGAGCGCTTTGTAAATCGTATAAAGAGGGCCCGTGAACAGGCCGACCTGCTGCCCCGTCACGATGGCGGCGCATCCGGGGTCTTCCAGCTCACGGATGCGGTCGAGCGTTTTGGGTGCGCACCCGTACTCCGTGTTCTGCCGCCGCAGGATGGCGGCGATTTCCCTTCGGGGATAATCCGCGCCGAGTATCCTTTCGCGCAGACCGGTACGGAGAGAATCGAAGGAAGGGGCGTTCTGGAAAAAGCGAAGGGCATCCGGAGCGTTCTCCAGGTAATGCAAAAACAGTGCGGACTGGTTGGGGATCTGGCTGTAAGGGATGTCCTTAATCATATCCAATCAGGAGTCCGAAGTAGGGAACCGTCAACCGTCAAACGTCATTTTTATTATGATACAAAATTTGATAATAAAATTGCAAAAGATCAACCTGTTTTTTCAAATTACGAGAAATCATCATTGCCTGGTTTCTGTCCGCCGATCGAGGGCGAACACAAGGTTCGCCCTTCGAGTAAAGTCAGTACTGAGGTGATGTGGCAATCATTACAAACTCCAGGGATTCTGTTGTTGG
>JAFGAO010000186.1 GCA_016933615.1 Acidobacteriota bacterium | reverse complement strand
GCCCGTAAATTTTCAGGATTCGGACCGCTGCTTTATTTTGCGGGAAGCGTAGGTTGAAGTACCGAGGGGCGAACACAAGGTTCGCCCCTACAATTTTTCGGTATCGTCCCAGAGATCGGCCTCGTACACCACCCTGGCTTCGCCTTCCATGAAAACTTCCCGGAACCGTTCTCGGTCGCGCTTGAAGTGGATCGTCAGGCATTCCCCGCCCCGGGTTTTCACTTCCACGGGGCCGGCCACAAGATTCCGGGCGGCGGCGGCCAGAACCGCGGCGGTCACGCCCGTGCCGCAGGCCAGGGTCTCGCCTTCCACGCCGCGCTCGTAGGTGCGCACGGACATGCGATGGTTGTCCCGAATCCAGGCAAAGTCAATATTCGACCCGGCCGGCCGGAATCGGGGGTGGTATCTAAGTTCGCGCCCCCACCCCTCGACATCCGCCCGGTTCAACCCGTTTTCATCGCTCAAATAGCAGACGGCATGGGGCACGCCCGTATTTATGGAATCCAGCTCGAAGGAACGCCCGGCGGATTCGAGGCGGATGCCCGTTTCCAGGCCGCGCGGAGGAGGCATCTCCACCTTCACCGCGCCGTCGAGGATCTCGCCCCGGATAACGCCCGCGAGCGTGCGGAAAGCCATCCGCTTTTCGGCCGCGATCCCCGTCAGGTAGGCAAAACGGACCGCGCATCGCGCGCCGTTGCCGCACATTTCCGCTTCGCTGCCGTCCGAATTGAAAAAGCGCCATTTGAAATCGACCTCCGGATCGTTCTCTATCAGCATCATCCCGTCAGCCCCGACCGAAAGCTTCCGGCGGCACGCGGACCGCACGAAATCCCGGCAGTGATCCGGACCGACTATGCCGTTTCGATTGTCGATAAAAATGAAATCGTTTCCGGCCCCGGTCATTTTATAAAAATGGATTTTACTTTTCTGAAAAGACATCATCGTGACCCTCGATCGGCATCCAATTCGAAGAATTGCGAACGACTTCACCCGTTACGCCGGATTCCGGGGCGAATCCGCGGCCATGATGCCACGCAGGGCTCCGGGAAGGCAAAACAATATTTTTACTCCTCGAGAGAACCCGCGCGGGTGGTATAGTAAACTCCGTAACAATACTATTTCTGCATTCAGGCGGGACAAAGCGCCTGCGCGCAACGGAATTGCCGCAACTCATACGGGGAGGGATTTATGGGCACCAGAGGAAGAGAAATCGTCGGTATGGATATCAATGAACTGCTCGGTCTTTTAAACGGAGCTTTCGCAAGCGAATGGCTTGCCTACTACCAGTACTGGCTCGGGGCCAAAGTCATCAAGGGCCCCATGAAGGACGCCGTAGCGGCAGAACTCAATCTCCATGCGACCGAGGAACTGAGTCACGCCAACCTGCTCGCGGACCGCATCATCCAGCTGGGCGGGGACCCGGTCCCCAATCCCCAGAACTGGTTCCGTCTCAGCCCCTGCGCCTACGACGCGCCGGAAGACCCCTATGTCTCTGTCCTGCTGGAACAGAATATCGCGGGAGAGCAGTGCGCCATAACCACTTATAAAAGCCTGATGGACGCCGTAAAAGACAAGGACATGGTGACTTACAACATGGCCCTTACAATCCTCGAACAGGAAGTGGAGCACGAAGAGGATCTGCAGAGCCTTCTGGAAGACCTGGAACTCATGGTCGGCAGGGGGATGGCGGCAAGAAAATAGGCGCGGCTGCGGCCTTTCCGGCATTACGCGTCGGGGTTTAGTTATCAGCGGCGCGCGCCGAGCGGTGCGGCCGGCCGTTGGTCTGCGGGAAGCCGCCGCCGGAATTCGGAAACCCCTGGAATCAAGACTATTCCTTTACATTTGCCTGAAGTTCGGAGATTCTAGGGTGTAAATCCGGGAGGGATTCCAGCCCGCATTTTCGGAAGGAACGGGGCATTGAAGGACGACGAAGCGGGATCCGATTATTTGACCGAAGACGGGGAAACGGAACTGGAGCCGTCGTTTACCGAGGACTCTTTTCCGGAGCAGGAAAGCCTTGTTTTCCCGGCGGAATCGACCGGGATCACAAAGTACGATCCCCTGCGGCGTTACATGTCCGAGATCAGCAGGTTCGATCCGCTGAGCAGGGAGGAGGAGCATCGGCTCGCGGTCGAGTATTTGGAAAAGGGAGACCGTGAAACCGCCTATCGCCTTGTCACTTCGAATCTGAAGCTGGTCGTCAAGATCGCGATGATTTACCAGAAGGTCTACCGCAACCTGCTGGATTTGATCCAGGAAGGGAACCTGGGCCTGATCCAGGCCGTCAAGCGCTTCGATCCCTACCGCGGCACCCGGCTCCCCACCTACGCCGCCTGGTGGATCAAGGCGTTCATCCTGAAATTCCTTCTCGACAACACGCGCATGGTCAAAATCGGGACGACCAACACCCGGCGGAAAATCCTCATGAACCTCAACAAGGAAAAGCGGGAGCTGGAAGCCAGGGGGATCATGCCCACATCCAAGCTCATCGCCGACAATCTCGGGGTCGACGAAAAAGAGGTCCTGGAAGTGGAGCAGGGCATGTCCGGCCCGGACGTCTCCCTGGACGCCCCGCTGGGAAGCAACGAAAACGGGGATTTTCATTACATAGATACGCTGCGCCTCATGGAAGAGAATGTGGACGACAAGATCGCTCACGGGGAATTCCGCGAGCTCCTGGACAAACTGTTCACGGAATTCGCCGACACTATCACCGAACGGGAGCGCATGATCCTGACCCGGAGACTGATCGCGGACGAGCCGGAAACGCTGCAGCAGATCGCCGACCGCTACGGCATATCGCGGGAAGCGGTGCGCGTGGCGGAAAAGAAGCTGATCGCCAAGCTCAGAAAGTACATCGTGGAATCCTTCGGGGATATCCGGGAGATCGAAATTCACCTTGCGGGCTGACTCCGGCTACTCCGGGTCATCCGGCGCAACCTGCCCCCCGAACCGGATTCTGGTCTTGGAACCGAATTCCTTGTAGCCCTCGTAGGTGATGGTCTGCTCTACGTGAACCTGCTGGTTGGGGAAACGGAGAACCTCGTCGGCATGGGTCCAGACCGGGAACCAGTATTTGCCGTCGATCACCTGGCGCAGGGTTTCGAATTCGGGGAACTGATTGTCCCTTCTTTCCGGCACGACTCTTCCGACCGTCCTGACGACCTGAAGATCCACGGTATCCACCCAGATTTTTCCGTCGAAATACAGCCGCTCGCCTTTGGTGCTCTTGGGCTTTACTTCGAAGACGTAGCAGTCCAGCTCATCCACGCGTTCTTCGCCCCGATAGTCGAGATTGTACAGGGAGAGGTCCTTTGAAGTCAGGGCAAAGGGGTTGAGGTTGGTAATGACCTCTTCGTCTTCAGGCGTATAGCGTATGCTGCGAAGCCGGCCTCTTCTGTCCACAAGCCGCACCTCTCGGGTTCCGTCGTCGTTGAACACAACCTCGAAAACCAGCATCAAGGCCTCGTTGTTGACCGGGACGTTGTCGACGGCCAGAACCCGGATCACGGCGGTCTGGGTATAGGTGTACCCCATCCAGGCTTCATAAAACTCCGCCTCTTTTTCGGTAAATTGCCGGATAATTTCCTCCGGGGTCGGCCTTTCTTTGGAGCCGTCCTGAGAAGCGGCAAAACCCGGAACCGTCAAGGCGAGGAGCATCCATGTCAGGATAAATGGTTTCGTGGCGAAAGAGCGCACTTTGAAATCCTCCCAAAATGATCCGATCTCGATCTGCCTGTAATAATCTCACATTCGGCGCGTATTTCCGAGGTGCGGGATCAAAGATTTTGCCCCCGGACAGTTCGATGCCCAACAAATAGGTGGCCGCGAAAATTTCTTTGCCTTAAAGTGACGTCATGCCCGAAAGCAATATAGCCATCATACTCCTGGGAACGAAGTACCCTGGAAATATCGGGTCCGCCGCCCGGGCCATGTTCAACATGGGCTTGAGCCGTCTCATCCTCGCCGCACCGAAGTGTTCGGTCAACGAGGAGTCCTATCGCCTGGCCAGAAGCGGCGGGCCGATCCTGGATTCCGCCCGGACCTGCCGCTCTCTGGAAAGCGCCCTGAGGGGGATCGGTTTCCTGGTGGGGACGACGGGGAAAACCGGCGGCTACCGGGCCCGGACCCTCTCGCCCCGGTCGCTCGCGCCCCGGATCCTGGACCATGCCGCCGGGCAGAAGGTGGGAATCCTTTTCGGCCCCGAAGACACGGGGCTGGTGGATCACGACCTGGGAGTCTGCCAGCTCCTGATGCGGATCCCGACGCGGCCGAATGCCGCCAGCATCAACCTGGCTCAATCGGTCATGATCGTCTGCTACGAGCTGTTGCTGGGAACGCTGGAGCGCGAACCGGGTCCCGTGCCCGCCCTGGCTTCCGTCGAGCAGGTCGAAGCCATGTATGCGCAGTTCGAAAAAGCCCTGCTCGAGATCGGATTCCTCCACTCGGAAAACACGAAGCATATGATGATGCGCATCCGCCGGATGCTCGGCAAAGCCGGCCTGGAAAGATCGGACGTGGGAGTGCTGCGGGGCATCGCGCGCCAGATCCACTGGTTCGCCGGTTCCCGGGGAAAATAAGAACATGATCTGCAGAACTATTGCCGCCTTCCCATCCTCGCCCGGGATCTTCCAGGGAATCGGCCGGAACCTTCTATTGAGGAAGCTCTCCGGCAAGATCCTCGCCCTTCATGCGCTGCAGGGCAAAATTGAAAAAGTATCCCCGGAGCTCTTCCTCAAGAGCGGCGGGCAGGCACGCCAGGGAGACTCCGTAGGTCTTGTGCAGGATTTCCATCAGCAAAAAGCCGTCGAGCGCCCCGCCTTCGTAAACCGCATCCACGGTTTCCATATAAGGATCCGGCTTGCCGCCCTCGGATTCCTTTAAATTCCGGTGCGCGCCGATTAAGGTGGCCAGAGCGAACCACTCCTCCCGCATGGAGGCTTGATCTTCCGCCGCCCCGCCGAACCGCTGGCGGAATCCGGGTTCGTAGCGCCACAACGCCTTTGCCAGATAATACGGGAACCAGCGGATATCCGCCGTCCCGATGAAGATTTTATCCTTCTTTTTCTCTATGTGGCCCGCCGCGGCCTCCGGGGGCGCGAGGTCCCGGTAGCTTCTTCCCATGCGCGTGCACATCCGGATTGCGGATTCCCATTCCCGATCACCGGGATAAAAAACCCGTATTACCTTGTGGTACGGATTGGGCGCGACAAGATCGGCCATGGCTTCCAGCGCTTCCCTGGCATCTTTTTCCCCGACACAGGCGTTTGCCTCATCCTTGAACAGTTCCCTGAAGCGCTTGCCCTCTTCTTTTCGGAATTTTTCCAAATCCTTTGAGGCGGATTCCCCTCCGATTTCATATACGAACTCTGATTCATCCGCCGCTTTATAGGCGATCGCGGGCAAATCCCGGATCCCGACCGACGGCTTCCCGGGGGATTCGGCGGGAGGCGTCATCGCCGCCGCCTGTTCCGAGAAACCGGCTTCTTCGGCCCATTCGACGAACGTTTTCACCCTCGCGCTGTTGGCTTCGATCCAGTCCTCGGCCTTCCGCCCCAGCTTGCGCCGGTTCGAGCACCAGACATACGCATCCAGGTATCCGGCCTCTTGAGCCGCTTCAGCAAAATCGTATACAGGGTGGGCAAGAGACGGGTCGTCTCCTTTCAGGCTTCCCCAGATCGCCAGCACGGTCTCGAGAACATCCAGTTCCTCTTCAAAACTCTGAAAGTATCCTTTTGCATCGGGGAATGTTTTTCGGTGCTGCTCTTTGCGCCAATTGGCCCGCGCCCCCCCTTCGGTTATGCCGATCACGGCATTCGCCGAGGCCATCGAGTCGTCCCCCTCGGGCATATTTATCTGTATGGATACCCTGGTCAGCTCCTCGAGCCGCTTCCGGACTTCAGGCAGCCGGCGGTCGTTCTCTCCGACACGGACGAACTCATTGAGGAACTCTTCCTCCACATAGGTCTCTCCCCTGTTTCGGGCGATAATCGCCAGGTTATAGAGCGGTGAGGGATGCTCCGGCGCGATTTCGCGGGCTTTCATGAATTCGGATTGGGCTTGGTCGTAATCCCCCTGTCTGAACCGCGCGATGCCGAGGTTCAGCCTGGCATAGACGCTGTCCGGCTTTATCCCCAGGATTCTTTCGTATGCGGCAATGGCTTCATCCGGCAGGCCCAGATTGTCCAGGATATTCGCCTGCACCACGTAAGCCATTTCCAGCCCGGGATCGAGCACGATCGACCGCAACACGGCCTCCAGCGCCGCTACCTGGTTTCCCATGGAATTGAGGCTGTATCCGATTTCGTAATGGGCCGTCCCGGAAACGGGGTTTTTCTCCAGGGCCTTTTCGTAGAACTCGATCGCCTTTTCAAAGTTGCCCTTGTCGTGCTCCCGGATGCCCCTGGCGATCAATTTTCTGCATTCCTCATAATCCTCTTCCGAAATCGGCCCCGTGTTGTCGATAAGCGTTTCCATTTCCGACGCGATCCTGTCCTGCAGCTGCCTGAGGGCCGGATTATCGGCGTAGGCAAACGCGGAAAACAGGAAAGCGGCAATTGCGGTCATCCCAACTTTCAACAGTGCTTTCATTTTTTCTCTTCTCCAAGAATAAGCAGCGCCTCGGCTAGAGCTGCATCCGCCGCAATCTGGGCTTCAAGATCCAGGACCGCGGCTGCAAGGAATTCATCGATCCGCTCCCTGTCTTTTTCCGAGACGTGAATAGGGATGTCCGGATGGACTCCCTCCCCGTCCCAGGTAATTTCGGTGCCCGGGTAATAGTACGTCCTCTCCACCAGGCAGAGCTTCCCTTCCTGCCCGATCATCCGGCAGCCCTGGCCCACTCCCTTCCCGAAAGTTTTTTCACCGATAACGAAACCGCGCTTATGCTCCTTGAAAGCGGCGGCAAAAGCCTCGGACATGGATATGGTCCGGCCGTCCACGAGCAGGGCGGCCGGGTAGCCGTTGTACTCGAAAGACGCCTCCAGGGAGCGGGTCTCGCCTTCCCCCATCTCCCTATAGGTTCCGATCACCTGGCCGGGCTTGAAAAAACAGTCCACCAGACCGAAATTCGCGACGCCTCCGGCGTTCCCCCGGAGATCGACGACAATGCCTTCCGGCGGTTTGCGCTCGAGGCGCCTGAAAAGCCGTCTCAGTTCGATCAATCCGTCCTGTGAAAACCGGGAAATACGGACATAGACGGAATTTTTCCACCTGGCCCACGCCAAAGACGGGTGCCTGAAAGGAACCGCCTCCGCCCTCACGGTTCTTTCCGCACCCCCGGTCCTGAATGAAATCTGATAGGAATATTTATCCGTTTTCAGCCATTTCCCGGATAGATATCGGTTCCCGGCAGCCGGGGATTCCCCGTCTATGGCCAGCAGCACGGAGTCCTCGACAAGGCCGGATTCCCGGAGAGCCGGATCAAACACCTTTTGTACCAGCACGGTATCCCCGAAAACCTCGGGCACCAGTCCGGGGCCGAAAGTTTTACCGAAGCGCTCCGCTTCCTCCGATGCCAGTTGATTGGAATAGACGTAGTAGTTGTACGGGGAATCCAGCCATTTCAAACAGGACTCGACCCACAAATACCACATTGCCGGCGCGGCATGGACGGCTTCCCTGCCCATCAGGCTCGAAGCCTTTTTCACGGTTTCTTCAGCCGCCTTATCCAGATTTTTACGCAGGGATATTTTTTCCGAATCCCGGCCGAAATTTAAAACAATGCCTTCGGGCGTTTTCGAAACAGACAGCCGGCTCAGGGCTTTCAAGCATTTGGAGGTTTCAGGATAGGAGGCTTCAAAATCCGGGCGTTTCCCGGGCAATTCCCGGAGGGACCGGTAAAGGTTTATAAAAATCCCGGCAACTTCTTCTGTCGCGATGCTTTTTCCAAGGTAATCCCCGATTGCACGGCTGATAAGACGAAACTGTTTCGATTCCCTGCCGCCTTCGGACAGCAACGGAAAGGTATCGCCGCCGGCATTGAGAATCCATGTTTCAAGCCTGGGCAGAGGATCCGCATCGTGTGATTCGCGGTTCTTTATCTCCGGCGGGAGTGCGGCGGAGAATTCAAGGATGCATAAGGCCAGTGCTGTCAGGTAAAAACCGCCCCTGTAAATATAATGCAAATAAACCCTCCATGGAATGCCCGCCCCGTCCGGCGCGGGCGATTGCCAATCTATAGGGAATATCAGAAAAAGCTATGTTCTTATTCTATAGACAATGGGAGCGCAAATGCACTCTATTTTTGCTTTCGAAACCATGATGCCGCCAAAGGATTGTTATTTTTTAGAATAGGCTGAAGGAATCGGCCGGGTGCGCGGGCAGACTGGCCGTTGCGCGCCGGATCGTCCGCGGGCCGCCGCGTAAAGAAAACAGATTCTGAGAAGCCCGTTCAACGGAGATACTTTACGGTCAGGCTGTCGACGGTCAGCCGGAAGCCCGGCTGTTTTGAAGCGTCTTCCCAGGGCACGCCGAAAGAATCCAGCAGCAGCCGGTTGCCGATGGCTGGGGTCTGCAGGTCTCCGCCGGCGTCTTTGTACTGGAACAGGGACAGCCGGTAGGTGTTGGCCGCGGACAGCCCCCCGCTTCTTTCATAGGTAAAGGCGCCGGCGAAGGTTCCGATCTTCTCCCGCAGCCTCTTGCTGAACACCGGCAGATCGATCAGGGAACCCTTCGGGAGGAATTTCAGAACGGTGTTGGAAAGGGGCAGGAGCGCATCCTTTTTTTCCACCGAAAAAACGCGGTCGTATTGAAGCGCATGAGCCTCCATCGCAGACTCCACCGCCTGGTAGACATCGGTTCGGGAGAAGCCCCCCTCCTCGCGCAGGGCCTCGATCTGCCGGGTGAGATTTTCCCAGTCGATCCTCTCTTCGGCGCCGTTCAGGCATGCCTCCACGTCCTGCCAGCGGATCATCGCGGGCTTGCCGTCCGTTTTCATCTTGCAGGGAAATTGCGCCGCCGCCGTTTGATACGCCGTGACGATCAGCGCGTCGATCCTGGTTTTATAAACGGGCGTGAGAACCTCCGGGAAGCAGGGAGCGGCGCAGAAACTCAGAATAAAACAGGCGCTTACCGCAACCCCGGACCAGGCGTTCATTCCACGAATTTTCATAGGGCAATCACTCCCGGGATCGTCAAACATGAAGAGTCGGCCCGGCTTCCGGCCGGGCGTCGGATCAGACAATCTGTGACTCCGGATGAGTTTTCAGGGTCGGTATCGGAATCAGAATCGGTCTTTAAATCCCGACGCCGATGAAAACCCGTTCCTGTTTTTCGCCTCGAAAAGAATCACAGGTCAGTTCAGTCAGGGCGCCCCGGCCGCATCTTTATCCAGGTCCGCCTCGTCGCAAATCTTCATGAAACGTTCGAAACGGTACATCAGGAAAAGGTCGCGCAGCTTCCTGTTCGGATTCATCAGCGCCACCTCGCCGTCCACCTCCCGCATCCGCTTGAAAAGGCGCAGGACTTCCCCGACTCCGGAGCTGTCGATAAACGGAACCTGCCTGAAATCGACAACCACCTCCCGGACGCCCGCCTCGACGGAGACCGCATCGAGACGTTTCTGGAGAATCGGGCAGTATTCGAATGTGATTTTGCCGCTTATGCGCACGATTCGACGGTTGCCTTGAGATTCAACTTGGATGTTCATGGCCGTTCAGGTAAAAATACTGGCATATTTCAACAGCGGTAGCAAGCACCCGATACGGCCCATGCGCTCCAGATTCGTCGTTCACCGGCACAGTACAGGAAGGACGCACTTCGATCTCCGGATCGTCGAGAACGGCATACTGCGCTCGTGGTCCCTGCTCAGAGAGCCGCCCCGGCGCACGGGAGAGAAGCGGCTGGCGATCGAGAGAGAGAGTTTCACGGCCGATTCCATCGACTCGCAGTCTTTCGACGAGGAAGCTTTCGGGTCGGGAAGAGTCCGGGCATGGGACGCCGGCGAGGTGGACATAAGGGTCGTATCGCCCGCGCACCTGGCTTTTGTGTTCCGGGGCGAGCGGATATCGGGAAGCTTCGAAATCCGCAAGATGCGCTGGTATCCGGGAAACCGGTGGATACTTAAAAAAACGTCCCTGTAAGGGGCGAACACAAGGTTCGGGGCGAACACGAGGTTCGCCCCTACGCGTAATGCTTTATTTTGGCTTGACAGAACGGACTAATCCATTAGAACCTTATTATCAATAAATCAGGCATATCCGTCCCTGATCGTTTTTAGGAACGCCCGGGCTGCGGGCACCATCGCGGCGGAGCGGATCTGAGAGAAAGTATTCATTCGGGAGCAATTGCTATGACTGGAAAGACTCGAAAAAAGGCCCAAGGAATCATCAGCCTCGTTGCAATAGTATTCGTCATCTGGGGCGCCAGCGCTTTTGCCCTGCAGGAGGATCTGGAGGAGGAGGGGGAGGTGCAGCCTGCCGGGGAGCAGAAGATCTCGCCCCTTTCCGATTATCTGTACATGAAAGACCTGGAACGGTACAACCAGATACAGGCCATAGCCGACAACCAGAAAAAGACCGACCAGCTGACGGCGTATCTGAAAGAACGCCCCATTTCAAAACTTCTCCTCAACGCCGCGACCGAATATATGGCAAGCGCGGGCAGAATCGCGGGCAAAAACTACGACCAGCTGATCACGATGGCGGAGAAGCTCCAGGGACTGATACCGACCGACCAGGCAATCGCTGCGGAAGCGAAATTCATTCCCGTCGGGCTGGAGGACTTCAAAAAACAGCATCTGCTCCCGGCGCGCGCCCTGGTCCAGAAACAGATCGCCGCGGCCCATTATCAGAAACAGGATTTCGCCAAGGCGGCCGAGTACGGGGAACGCGCCTATGCGATCACGCCGGATGCACAGATGGCCCAGCTTCTGTTCGACATTTACGGCAAACTGGGAAATGAAGACAAGCTGGTTGCCTACGGCAAGAAGATCCTGGAAAAAGTGCCCATGAAGGACCCGCAAGGATACGTCACGGCCCTGCAGCTTGCCGATATTTACATCAAAAAACAGGATGTCAGCGCCGCCGTCCAGATGTTCACCAAAATTATGGACGTCTACGGAAACAGCGTGCCCCCCAACCTCAAGGAAGCCGAATGGAACAAGACCAGGATTTTTGCCTATGGCCTGATGGCGCGGGACGCCTACTCGAAAGACAACTACGAAAGGGCGGAAAAATTGTTCCAGACGGTCCTGTCTTTCGACTCCCGGCTGGATGAACCCTACTATTACCTCGGCATGTGCAAATGGAAAGCCAAGGACCAGCCGGCCGCTATCGTGTATTTTGCCCGATGCGCCGTACTCAACAAAAGCTTTGCACAAAAAGCGAACGGGTACCTCGAACAGCTGTATAAAGCGACCTATCCCAATAAACCGGAAGGATTGCAGGACGTGCTGAACCAGGCGAAGAAAGACCTGGGAATCAGCTGATATTCAACAGGAGCATCATGGCAGAAAAGGATACCCGTTCCAACAACGTTTCAGGCGATAAAAAAATATCCATTCAGGAAGCCCTGGATAAAGAGGGGGAACAGCTTCATATCAGTGAACTGCAATCCCTGAACATCAAGGAGCTCGCCAAGATCGCCAAAAAATACAAGATTGCCGAAGCGGGCAAGATGAGCAAACAGGATCTCATTTTCGCCGTCCTGCAGGCCCAGGCGGAAAAACACGGGCTGATCTTTTCTGAAGGGGTCCTGGAAGTCCTCCCGGAGGGATACGGTTTTCTCCGGTCCCCCGATTACAGCTACCTGCCTGGACCGGACGATATCTACATTTCGCCTTCGCAGATCCGTAAATTCGACCTGCGCACGGGCGACATCGTGTCCGGCCAGATTCGCATGCCCAACGAGGGGGAGCGCTACCTTGCCCTGGTCAAGGTGGACGCCGTCAACTTCGAACCCCCCGAAGAGGCGCGCCACCGGATCTTTTACGACAATCTGACGCCGCTTTATCCCCACGAAAGAATCGGCCTCGAAACCGTCAGGGAAAACCTGTCGGCCCGTGTCATGGACATATTCACGCCTATCGGCAAGGGCCAGCGCGGACTGATCGTCTCTCCGCCCAGGACGGGCAAAACCATGCTTCTGCAGTGCATTGCCAATTCGATCAGCGCCAACCACCCGGAAATATACCTGATAGTGCTCCTGATCGATGAAAGGCCCGAGGAAGTCACCGACATGGAGCGCTCGGTGAAAGGCGAGGTCATCAGCTCCACCTTCGACGAGCCTGCCTCCAGGCACGTGCAGGTTGCCGAAATCGTCATGGAGAAGGCGAAACGCCTGGTGGAGCACAAGAAGGACGTCGTTATTCTCCTGGACAGCATCACCCGGCTCGCCCGGGCCTACAACACCGTCGTTCCTTCGAGCGGGAAGGTGCTCTCGGGGGGCGTGGACGCCAACGCCCTGGAAAAGCCGAAACGGTTCTTCGGCGCCGCCCGCAAGATCGAAGAGGGCGGCAGCCTCACCATCATGGCGACGGCCCTGATCGACACCGGCAGCCGCATGGACGACGTTATATTCGAAGAGTTCAAGGGCACCGGCAACATGGAAATCATCCTGGACCGCAAGCTTGTCGACAAGCGCATCTTCCCCGCCATCGACATCAACCGTTCCGGCACCCGCAAAGAGGAGCTTCTGGTCGAAGCCTCGGACCTGAATAAAATCTGGATCCTGCGCAAAGTGCTCAATCCTCTGTCGATCGACGAGGCCATGGACCTTCTCCTGGATAAGCTCCGGAAATCGGACAACAACTCGGAATTCCTCTACTCCCTGAACAAGGGGTAGGGGCTTCCACTAATTTTTCATCTTTCCTCAACGAAACGGCGTATAACTGAATACGCCCGGTCACAGGTACGTCCGCCTCCGGTAAGGGCTACCGCCCGGGTCTTAGGGCCGGGCGGACTTAAAAAATGGGATATTGCTCTCATTGGGATTATAGAGTAACAATTCAAGAGCCCGGATTCCGAAGAAGCCGGTTATTCCGGAATGGAATCTTCAATTCGTAATTTTCAATCTTCAATTTTGAACGCACAGTGAGAAAAAAGTGGAACTTGCCGAACACGTCAAAGAAATCAACCGGAAAGTGAGCGATGAGAGCGGTTTCGTGGAGCAGATCCTGCGCGAAGCCCACAGGGTCATCGTCGGCCAGAAAACCATGATGGAGCGGCTGCTCATCAGCCTGCTCACCCGCGGCCATATCCTGCTCGAAGGGGTGCCCGGTCTCGCTAAAACTTTGGCCGTCAAGACGCTGGCTTCCATTATCGACGCCCGATTCCATCGCATCCAGTTCACGCCCGATCTTCTCCCCGCCGACCTGATAGGAACCATGATCTTCAACCAGAAGGACGGGACTTTCTACCCGCGCAGGGGACCCGTATTCGCCAACATCATACTGGCGGATGAAATCAACAGGGCTCCCGCCAAGGTCCAGAGCGCTCTTCTGGAAGCCATGCAGGAGCGGCAGGTTACGATCGGGGACCATTCCTATGCCCTGGAGGAGCCCTTCCTGGTCCTGGCGACGCAGAATCCCATCGAACAGGAAGGAACCTATCCGCTGCCCGAGGCGCAGGTCGACCGCTTCATGCTCAAACTCGTCGTGCAATACCCGGATGCCGCGGAAGAACGCCGGATACTGGATCTGATGTCCGGCGGCGATCCCGTTCTGCCCGGCCGCATCATTGCTCCGGCCGAAATTCTCCGCGTGCGCGAAGTGGTGAAGGAAGTGTACATGGACGACCGCATCAAGGATTACATCGTCCGCCTCGTCCATGCCACGCGCAGGCCGCAGGAATTCAAGCTCGACCTGAAGGACCTGATCCAGTTCGGGGCGTCGCCGCGCGCCACGATCTATCTGGCCCAGGCGTCCAGGGCCCATGCCTTCATCAAAGGCCGCGGGTACGTGACGCCCGAAGACATCAAGGCCGTCGGCATGGACGTGCTCAGGCACCGGATCATCCTCACCTACGAAGCCGAGGCCGAAGAAGTCACGCCGGAATCGGTGATCGGCCGGGTTTTCGATGCCGTAGAGGTTCCGTAACACGAGACGCGCGCTTCAAGGCACTGCATCAGCGCTCTTGAACCGTCATTTCCATTATGCTGCCCAGAGACGTCCTGAAAAGAATCAGACGGATTCAGATCATGACCAACAGGCTGGTCAACGAATCCCTTGCCGGAGAGTACCATTCCGTCTTCAAGGGGCGCGGCATGGAATTCGACGAGGTGCGGGAATACCAGCATGGAGACGACGTTCGGACCATCGACTGGAACGTTTCCTCGCGCACCGGCCGGCCCTTCGTAAAGCGCTACGTGGAGGAGCGGGAACTGACCGTCATGCTCCTCGTCGACAGGAGCGCTTCGGGATCTTTCGGTTCCGCCGAGAAGATGAAATCGGAAATCGCGGCGGAGATTTCGGCGCTTCTGGCGTTCTCAGCGATCAGGAACAACGACCGGGTCGGCGCCATACTCTTTACCGACCGCGTGGAGAAATTCGTTCCCCCGCGCAGGGGCAGCAGGCACGTGCTGCGCCTGATACGGGAGGTGCTGTTTCACAAACCGGAGCACCGGGGCACCAGCATCCGGACGGCCATCGAGCTGCTCAACCTGGTAGTCCGCAAACACGCGGTGGTTTTTTTGATATCGGATCTCCTGGACCAGGGCTTTGAACAGGCTTTGAAGGCGGCAAACCGAAAACACGACGTCGTGATCATCCAGATACTGGACCGGCTCGAAAAGGAATTGCCCGCAATCGGCCTCCTGGAAATCCGGGACGCGGAAACCGGAGAGGTCGCCTGCATCGACACCTCCCTTCCCTGGATTCAAAGCACGCTCAGGGACAACTGGAACAGGAACCACGAAAGGCTGTTAAAATTTTTCGAATCCCATCGTATGGACCACGTTTCAATTGAAACGGGAACTCCTTACGACGTTCCCCTGGTACGGTTCTTCAAGGAACGCGCCAAAACAATCCGATGAAACACCTACCGCAAAACAGAAAAGCCCATTGCGCCGGCCAATGGTTGAGGATTCCGGCGCGGAATCGAAAAGCGGGCGGGCGGGCGCCGGAAAATCCGCGCGTCTTCTCCGTTTTACTCTGGCGATCCTGCCTCCTTTTGTCCGTCTGTTTTGCGGCGGCCCAACCGCAGCCCCTGACCGCCGGCGTGGATATCCGGACGCGGGTCCATCCGGAAACCGCCGCCGTCGGAGACCTCATCCGGATCGGCATCGAGATTACAGCGCCCCGGGGGTTCGGGATCGAAATCATGGAACCGGAAGGGGCGACGGGAGATTTCCACATCTTCGACTTTATCCCCGGCCCCGCCGGCGCGGATGCGGAGGAATCCGGGGGAGGGGTACCGTCTCCCGATGAGAGGGCTGAAGCTTCGGAGCGGCATGCGGCCCGGATCGTCGCCGCCGCTTACAAGACCGGAACCTTCACTTTCCCCGGAGTTGCGGTGATTGTAACGGATCCCGGCGGACGACGAACCCGGACGCAGAGCCCCCCCGTGGACGTCGAAATCCGGAGCGTTCTGGCCCAAGGCGACACCGGGCTCAGGGACCTGAAAGAACAGGCGGACATCCCGGGAGAAATTCCATGGCTGCCGTTGGTTCTTGCCGCCGCAACCGCCGCCCTGCTGGGCGCCGCAACCTGGTATGTCCGCCGGAAATTCAGAAAAACTCCTTCCGCCGCTCCATCAACGCCTGCCGAAGATCCGCTGTTGCTTGCGGAGTCGCAATTATGGGACCTGATTGCCCGGAACCTTCCGGAAAACGGGCGGACCAAGGAGTTCTACGTTCTGCTGTCGGAAATTGTAAAAAGGATCCTGGAAGCCGCTTACGGGATCGCGACCGCAGAGCGGACAACGATCGAAATCATGGATTCCCTTCGGGGCCGCACGGGCCTCGGCCCGCAGCGCCAGGAGACGATCCGGTCCGTACTGCTGGAGTGCGACCTGGTCAAGTTCGCCAAATACATTCCGTCGAAAAGCGAAAACGACCGCGCGGCGGAAGAAGCCGGCAGGATCCTGTCGCAGGCCCGGGAATACATAAAGGCGGCAGGCGGCAGTGATAAAACAGATATGGAAATCAAAGAAGCGGAACAATAAATGCAGGGGCGAACCT
>JAFGAO010000185.1 GCA_016933615.1 Acidobacteriota bacterium | reverse complement strand
TTGAAAAATCGTACACGCTATGCTCCTGCCTGCAGTCAGCTCAAAAATTAGGATCAGCCGAGCAGTTCCTCGACGGGAACGACCTGACGGCAGTACTTGTCATCCTCGATGTATGCCAACAACACATTCGCGCCGTCCGGACTGAACACCGGATTCCACAGCTTCTGAAACTGTCTGCGATATATCCGGCCGTTGGCCACAATCACGAACCGGCCGCTGTTCTCCGCCTTGGCCAGCACCTGCCGCCCGCAGGGACTGAACACCGGGTCCCAGATCATCTCGAAGGTCTCCCGGAACGGGACTCCGTCGACAGCCACCGTCCAGCGCCCCCCGTCTTTCACCACCGCGGCCACCCTCTGTCCATCCGGCGAAAATACCGGCGCAAGCACCATGTCTCCAAAAAGCTTCGGCCAGGGCCTGTCATCCACCGCGATCGTCCATTTGCCGAAATCCGGAGAGACAATTGCGGCGATTCTCGAACCGTCGCCGCTCAGGCGCTGGTTCCACATCTGATTGTAGCGCCCCTGCCAAAACGGCTCGTTGTTCCTGTAAAGCATCCAGTTGCCCTGATTCCTTACCGGTGCGATTACGGAATCGTCGCGGGGATGAAAAACCGGAGCCCAGACGCAGCCGTAGCGCGAGTCCCAGGGCTCGTCGTCCCGGGCGATGGTGTAGTCGCAGATGTCGGTCCGGATCTCGGCGGCCACCGCGCTGCCGTCCGCATTAAAGGCGGGGTTCCATGCGTTGACGTAACGCTTGTCCCATGCCTTGCCGTCGACCGCGACGGACCAGACTCCTTCGAAGAAGCCGAACACGTCCGCTTCAGGCAATGACTTGACCTGGACGGTCGCCGCGGCCCTGAGGCCGTCGGGGCTCAGGCAGAAATCACGCAGCCCGGCGAACCCTTTTTCCCAGACCCTGTCTTCTATGGCAATGCCGTAAAGGTTCGCACGTTTGTATTTTATCCCTACCACCCGTCCGTCGTCGCCGAACAGCGGATCCCAGGCGTATTCGAAACGTTCCTGCCAGGACTCGCCGTCGGCCGCGACCGTCCATTCATCGTCGATCCGAACCAGCGCGATCAACCTGCCCGCCTGTGAGAATCTCAGGCACCAGGCCAGTTCAAATGTATCCGGCCACTCCTGACCATTCACCCAAACGGCAAACCGGGCATCTTCCTTTTTAACCAGGGCGGCCAGCATCCTGCCGTCCGGACTGGCGGCAAATTCATGGATTCCGGCATAACTACTGCGAAGACGGGACAGGTCGGCTAAGACTTTCCGGTCCGGTTGCCAATCCCAACTTTCTTTGCAGTCCATTTGCCGACTCCTCTATCGCTCTGGCCCACCTTCGTTGAGATGAGAACCGGATAGAACAATTTCCGTGGACGACGATTGAGTCTTGTACGCCGATCAACAACCGGCAGGACGTGAAATCCTTAACCTGAAGTTAACGAACGATCCATACCAAGAATTTTCCACGCACGCTCGAAAGCAGATCCATATTGTACCAGAGAACAGCGGATTGTTGCCGGAAAACTGTTCCCGAATTTAAACCGGAAATCTAACAATTTTGTACCGGGGGGTGTCAAGGAAATTGTTTGTCGATATTGCCTTTAATGATGTTTTATCGGTCCGGGAATTCCGGTAGAATGGCCCGGAATGATGCATTTCCCGAATTGGATGTTTATTTCCGGATCCCTTGTTGCCATGTGCCGGCGGCCTATGTTTCAGTTTTTCTGTTTCCTTCTGTTTTTCGGTCCGGTTCCGGCGATGCTGCCCGATGAAATCGCCGAAAGCGGCCCGGAGTCCGTCGCACCGCTTCCCCCAGGCGCTCCCAGAGAACTGGCAGAGGCCTGGCTTCGCCTCCACGAGGAGGAATTGTGCCTCGGAATCGATGCCGTATTTGTCCCTGTTGAAAGCGGTTACGAGGTCTGGGGGCTGGTGGCAGACGAGAAGCACCATAAAAAGCTCCTAAGGATATTGCAGCCGCTGTCTGCGGCGGGGAAGGTGGAAATTCTCGCGGCGGAGCGTGTCCCCCGGAAAGAATATGAAGACGGGGTGCCGCCGAGCCTTTGGGAAAACGACGAATTGCGCAATTTCTACCGGTTCCCCGGCGGCATATTCGATACGAAAATCACGATCGGGTCCCTGGGTATGGTGGCGCAGGAGGATATTTTTGTACAGCGGCTGATTATTTTCGCCGAACAGACTCTGGAAAAGAGCGAAAACATGAGGCGCTATGCAAAAGACCTGCCCGGTTTGACCCATATGGCCCGGGATCGCACCATGGATCCGGACCTCAGGCTGCTGGCATCGGAAATCTGCCGGAATCATGTCCGGGACATGAAGAAACAGATCGACAGGTTGAGAAAGAGCCTGGAACAGGCGCTTCCAAAAGGAAAGGAAAAGAGGGAGGCCCCGCCCCAGGATTTTTACGCCGCTCATGAGGGAGCTGTAGCGGAGGATCTTGCAGCGGAGATTTCCGAGGAAGCCCGCAATATCGCCGGGGAGGTTCATTCCTTTATATACCCGGAATCTCATACCGTGGAGTTGAAGGAACTCCGCAGCCCGGTTATTCTCAATTCGCTGGGGATTCTGCGCGCGATGGGCGAACTGTATTTAAAGAAGATGAATCGGGATTCCTTGAATTTTTAATTATGACCTTCGAGGCGGACTGGATCGGGAACTTGTCTGAATACGGCACCCTGGATGAACTCCGGCGGTCCGCTTTCTATGCAGCCAGCCGGGCCCGGATCCTGTCCTATCTTGAAACTCCACAGTTTTTCCTCAGCGGCACGGCTTCACCCCGGCTGCAGGCGTTTCTTCGTGTCGCGCAGTGGAATATCGAAAAAGGCAGGCGGTTTGATTCCATTTTGGGCCTTCTCGGAGGCAACGACATATTGAAATGGGCCGATATCGTCATTCTTAACGAGGCCGATTACGGTATGGCACGCTCCGGGAACCGGCACGTGGCCCGGGAGCTTGCCGAACGGCTGGGCATGCACATGGTTTTCGGGCCCGCGCATTTTGAACTCACCAAGGGGACCGAAGAAGATCTGGCCGCGGAGGGGGGAAACCGCGAAAGCATCCAGGGAAATGCCGTTCTGTCCCGTTATCCGGTCCTGGATGCCGCCGTAATACCGCTTCCCGGAACGTTCGAGCCCTACGAGTTCGGGGAAAAGCGTTTCGGAGGACGGTGCTGCCTATGGGCGAAAATTCAACTGGGACGGCAGCCCGTCTGGGTCGGTTCGGTGCATCTGGAATTGAGGAACACTCCCCGGTGCCGGGCCGTTCAGGTGCAGCACATCATCGAAAACCTGCCGGGCGGTGAAAAGGAGACCTTTCTCCTGGGCGGGGACCTGAATACGAACGGCTTCAGGCGGGGAACCGGATGGAGGACGATCCTTTCGATTTCCCGGATCCTGTTGCACCGGGCCGCGAAAATCAAAGAACAGCTGCTGCATCCTGAAAAGGGCCGGGAACCTCTGTTCGATACGTTCAGGCGGAACGGATTTTTCTGGGAAGGGCTCAATTCGAACGAAGAAACCGCCCGGAGCGCCATCCATGCCCTGGAAGAATCCGCCCTGCTCCCCGGTTTTCTGATGGATGCGGTCCAAAAGCGCCTGAAACCCTATAATGGATATCTGTGCTTCAAGCTGGACTGGTTTCTGGGAAAGAATCTCCGGGCTTTGGGAGACGGCGAGAAACTGGACGCCGGGGCGGGGACGGCATCACGGAGGGCCGGGAGTTTGAAAGGAAAAAATTACGGCCCCGGCAGGGCGTCCGATCATCTGCCGATCTATGCGGACATCGATCTGCAATAGGGGCCTTCGGGAGGATACGGGCATCGGGGAGAACGGGGCGGGCGAAGGCCGCAACCCGTTTTGCAAAATGAATCTTGGCTGCAAACTTTGGCCGGTACCGGGCAGCGCGCGGGTCCCGTGCCGCGATATTGAGAAAGAAATTTTCCTATGACGATTCATGACAGCAGATTCCTGAAAGCCTGCAGGAAAGAATCCGCCGACTGCACCCCCGTCTGGTTCATGCGCCAGGCCGGCAGGTATATGAAAGCGTACCGGGCGATACGGGAGAAATACGGCCTGATGGAAATGTTCAAGACTCCCGGACTTGCCGCGGAAATCACGCTTCAGCCGGTGGGGGCGTTCGCGGTCGATGCCGCCATAATATTTTCGGATATCCTTCTGCCGCTCGAGGGGATGGGGGTCGGGATCGATTTCCCTCGGAGCGGCGGTGTCGCCGTGAGGAATCCCGTGAGGAATGATGCCGATGTCGAAGCCCTGCGCATCGCGGACCCCGAAGGCGATCTCGGCTTCGTCCTGGAAAGCCTTCGGCTGGTGCGCCCGGAATTGGAAGGGAAGGTTCCGCTCATAGGGTTCGCCGGAGCGCCCTATACACTGGCGAGCTATGCGATCGAGGGCGCTTCCTCGCCGCACCAACTCGGAACGAAAGACTTCATGGTCCGGAATCCGGACGGCTGGGACCGTCTCATGAAGAAGCTGAGCGAAACCGTTGTTGCGCTGTTGAAGGCCCAGGTGCGGGCGGGCGCCCAGGCCGTTCAGGTTTTCGACTCCTGGATAGGGGGCCTGGGCCCGGCCGATTACAGGGAATATGTGCTTCCCCATATGCGGAAGATCTTTCAGTCGCTGAAAGAGGAGACGATTCCTTCGATCCATTTCGGAACGGGCACGGCCGGATTGCTGCCTCTCTTGGCCGAAGCGGGCGGGGACGTCATCGGGGTGGACTGGCGCATATCGCTGGATCGCGCTTGGATGAGCGTGGAAACGGGCGCCGGGTTGCAGGGAAACCTGGATCCGGTCGCTTTGACGGCGCCCCGGGATTACATGAAACGCAGGGCCGCCGAGATACTGGATAGGGCGGGCGGGCGCCCGGGCCACATTTTCAACCTCGGTCACGGAGTTCTGCCTTCAACCCCGGAAGATTCGGTCAAGGCCCTGGCCGACTATGTGCACGAATACTCGGCGCGTTCAGTCAAAAACAACGGTTTGTAAAGTACTGATCTCGATTGTTTTCCCGCAGCGCGGATTCTTGCAGCGCAGCTTGTCGTCCAGGCGGATCCGGTAATTGCGGGCCTTGGCGAATTTCGCCCGGTCCCGTTCATCGGCCCCGGGAGGCAGGTGGGCTTTTTTCGTCCTGCGCCGCCACCTTATGGGATACTCCAGCGTGGTCCGGCACTTGGGGCAGTAAATCGCCGCCGTTACTACTTCGTCTTTTTCGTTAAACAGGTCGCGTTCTTCCATGAGGCCTATTATAGGCTTTATTGGTTATCTTGACATCAGGAACCTTTAGTAAATGCGGATCGATCTACACTTTCAAGGAGCCACAAATACTTTTACCTGGCTGGGCGCGACGACCGTCCCGGCCGGCACGTTGGCGTTGGTGCCGTTATGCGCCGTCATGGATGTCAGGGAAACCACGGGACTGCCTTCCACCTTCACCTTGGGGATTCCTGTCTTAAAGCTTGCCAACGCCATGTTCATATTGGACACGACTCCACCGGCGACACCCGCTTCATCGCCCATTGTTTTGGGAATCTTCGACTTGGTGGTTATGGTTTGTTTGCCGCAGATTTTGACCTTCATGGATGCGTTTGTCGCTTGATTCAGCATTGCGGTATTTGGGAATGGTGTCGGGATGGGAGGTGCCGGCGGAGCCGGCACTTTGCAGACATCCGGCATGGCCCAGCAGAAGCCGCCGCCGTTGGTTGATACTAGAAACATTTTGCGGATCCTTTCCTGTCGTCAGCCCAGATGTATTTTCTCGCCCTTGATTTTAAAGTCCTCGTCGGATTTAAAAAACGCCTTGCGGCTCTTGAACTGGCAGGTCTGGTCCACCAGCGTCCGCAGCCGGCCGGTCTTGAGCTGCGTGAGCTGTTCAACGGTCCGGTACGCGTTCCGGGCTTTTTCCACAACGGTCCCGGCCAGGGTCTCCATATGCTCGAGGATCCACCGTGCCGACGCCGCTTTTATTTGGATTTGATGACTGTTCATTTCAATGGCACGACCCCCGATCCGGACATCCCGCGCCGACCGGAGCTCGATGTCCCCGTCCTCGGTGCTCAACTCCAGGGATCCCCGGGATATGTTGACGCGCGCCTTGCCCTGCACGGGATCGTACTCGAAGACCAGTTCTTTTCGCGGCGAGTAGACCTGCAGCACGCGCCGTTCCTTCTCCGATTGCGCCAGTACGGCGCAGGCGCCGTCGTCCGCTCTGGGCGCGGCCGGAGACTGCGGCTCAGGCCGGAACGGCCCGAGCCGGCCTATGACGTACAGTTCCTGTGAAGGATTCCGGGCGACAAGAACCCTGTCCCCGGCGGCCAGCGGAGCCGTGCGCCAGGCGGCGACATGGGCTTGGAAAATGGACCCGGGCCCGGGCCCTTCCATCCGCACAAGGACCGTACCGTCGTCCCGTTCGTCCTCAACGACATGAGCGGGATTAAAAAAAGACTTTTCGGATGATAAAGGCAAGGCTGAAGCTATGCTGTTCATGGCTTTTTTCCCTCGGTTGTCGGAATTTCAAAGGGAGGCGGGGTCCAGTCCTCGGCCTCCTGGAGATCCGGATCCGTCGTTTTGATATCCTTCCGGTTGGCGTTCTTCCAGACGGCGTGCCGGTCGTCGACACGGTGAAGAGCGCACTGCCTCATGTCGGCTTCCGAAAAATCGGCGCTGCGGAGGACGGAATGGGAGAAATCCGCATAGGCTATGGATGCCCCGGCAAAACGGGCTTTTTCACAGTCGGCGCGTGTGAAGATCGACCGGTCCAGGCGGGCTTGTGAGAAATCAGCAGCGCCAAGCTTCGCATTTTCGAAATTGGAGCAACGCAGATCGGCCTTCTGGGCTTTAACTCCTTCCAATCGTGCGCCGATGAAGCAAACTGCCTCCCCGCGCGCCTTACTGATGTCCGCGCCGGAAAGATCGGCATTCATGAAATTGACCTGCTTCAATAGGGATTCTTTCAGCCGGGTTTCCTTAAGATCGGACTCTTTGAGATCGGAATCGGTAAAATCGCAGCCTGAAAGATCCATTCCGGACCAGCGGGTCTTCGTCAGGTCGCAAAGCCTGAAGGCCGAGCGTTCCACAAGTGTCTTTGTGAAATCCGCGCCTTCCAGATCCGTGTTCTCCACACGCGTCCCCCTGAAATCCGCGCCGTCGAATTTGCACTTCGACATCTCACAGTAATGGAGATTGGCGCCGCCGAAGTTTGCCGCATGGAGATCCGCTTCCGCAAACCGCGTGCCGTCGAGCTTCGCGTCCCGGAAGTCGGCATTTCTCAGGCCGGCCCTGCTGAAATCAGTGTCGCTCAGGTCGCATCCGGTGAATCCGGCTCCCTGGAGCCGCGCTGAGGCAAAATCGGACGTGGACAGGTCGATGCCTCTGAAATCGACGTTTTCAAGATTGCACTCACTCCAAGAGGTTGCTTGCAGTAACGCCTGCCTGAAAAGCGCATTTTCGAGCGCACATCCTGAAAAAGCTGTTTCTCTGAGGTCCCGGCCTGAGAAATCCGCTTCCGCCATTTCGGAGTTCAGAAAAGACGTCCGCTTCAAATTCGCTCCCTTGAAGCACGCTTTAGGAAGTTTGGCTTTGGAGAATTCCGCACCTTCCAGATCAGCTTGGGAAAAGTCGCTTTCCGAAAAATCCGATGCTTCCAATCTGGCGCCGGCCAGTTTTGCATCTTTCAGGGAAGAATTCGCTGCCGTGATTCCGGAGAATTCAACGTCATTCAGATCGGCGCCCGTGAAATCGCATCCGGAAAGATCCATTCCTTCGAATCGGCTCCCCGCCAGGTTCGCCCCGGGGAATTTTCTCCGCGCAACAGGGGAGCGCGTGAATACGCAGCCGGGCAGATCGACGGGCATTCCGGCTGCCGTCGACAGGTCCGTGTCGGTCACTGCCGTGTTGCTGAATCGGGCTCCTTCCAGAAGGGTTTCTCTCATCGAGCAGTCCGAAAAGAGGGCTCCTTCCAGGTCCGATTCGCGGAAAACAGCGTTGTCCAGGGATGTCTGTTCGAACCTGGCGTTTTCAAGTACGGCCTCGTAAAAGTCGGCCCGGTTCATGCCGCTTCTTCCGGGGCCGAAGTCGCCTTCGGAAATCCCCAGGTCTTCGAGGCCTATATCGAGGGATTCGAAGTCGATGCCGGACGGATCCCGCCCCGCCAGTTCCAGTATTTTCCGCGAAGGTTTGATCTCCCCCGGATTTTTAAGAAGCGTCTCTTCGATGCCGGCCGAAAAGCCGACAAGATTTGCACCGCGGAACACCGCCCCGTCGCAGGTTGTATTGACCATGCGCGCATTGGACAGGTCCGCCCGGGAAAGCCTGGCCTGATGCAACTCCGACTCATGGAACACAGCCCCGGAAAGTTTCGCGCCTTCGAGATTCGTCCCCGAAAGCCGGGCTTTGAAAAACGTCGCACGCTCGAGGTTCGCGCCGCCCAGGTCCGCGCCGGAGAGATCCAGGTTCAGCAGCTGCATTCCGGCCAGCGATTCCCCGGCATGCGCTTTCCGGATCACTTCCTCTGCGCTTATCAAGGTTTTGCCGAAATTTTTAAACTCCTCGACCAGCTGTTTCAGATCCACTTTGCTGAAGTCGGGATTTTCGGAATCGTTCATGTTTTTACGCCCGCTTCATCATTTCCTGAAGCTTCGACATTTTCAGATTCGTTCCCTCTGCCCTGATATTTTCTACAACAGCATCCAGGAACTCGACACCGTACATATTCGAGCCGCTGAGATCCGCTCCCGAGAGATCGGCCTTCTCCAGGCTTCCCTGGAACAGATTCATCCGGACCAGCCGGGCATCCTGCAGGTCGGCCTTTAGGAAGCGGCTGGCCCTCATATCGGCGGCTTCCAGATTTGCCTGCTTCAGACAGGCCCCGGTGAAGTTGGCGCCTTCCATGCGGGCGCCGCGGAAATCGCTTCCGGTAAGATTGGCGTTTTCCCAGATGGCGCCGGGCCCCGTGGCGTTCCAGAAGATTCCGCCGGTAAAGTCGCAGCCCTCCGAAGCCCGCAGTTCCGTGAGGTTTGCCTCCCTCAGGTTGATCTGCCTGCCGACGGCCGCTTCCACGGAAGCCCGGCTCAGGTCGGCGCCGGAGAAATCCGCATGGTCCAGCACGGCTTTGGAAAAGTCGGCTCCCGGGCAGGAGCTTCCCAGGAAGCTGCATCCGGTGCAATCCGCTTCGGAGAAATTGGCGTCCTTCGATTCGGCCTCATTCAGTACCGCGCCGGGCATTCCGGCCTTTTCGAACAAGGCGTCGACGAGCACGGCCCCGGTCAGATCCGCTCCGGCAAGGAAGCTTGCCGTAAAATCGGCATCCTTCAGCATCGATTTTTTCACATCTGCATTGGTGAGATCCGCTCCGGAGAAATCGGCGCCCGACAGATCCGCTCCCGAAATGACGGCCCCTGTCAGATCGGCGCCCGACAGGATGGAAGACCTGAAACTGGTGCCGGCCAGGTTGGCGCCGGCCATGTTCGATTTGGAGAAATCCAGATTCGACAGATCCAGTCCCGAAAGATCAAGACCGTGAAGGATCTCCCCGGCAAAGGATTCGCGGCCGGCGGCGCGTTCCTGCACGGTCTGGCGCGTCAGCGGCTTCACTTCCTTGTTTTTTGCCGCCCCGGTCTCCGGATCCTGTCCAATGCCGAGCCGCTTCTTGAGGCGTTCCTGCTGATTTTTCGCCTGCTCAATCAGCGGATCGAGGTTTTCCGGATCCAGTCCCATCTTCGGCAGGGCGGCTCCCATCAGGGCCAGCATCTTTCCGAACTCCGGATTGTCCGCCATGTCGGCGGGCTCGAGTCCAAGTTCCTTCATGAAGCGGAACTGCTCGGCCTTTGCTTTTGCGCTGACAGGCGGGAGGTTGTCCGGATCCAGGCCGAGTTTTGAGAATGCATCCCGCATCTGTTCGTCGAGATCCTTTTGCTCCATTTCGGCGACCTTTGCCGGGTCGGTTTCCGCGAGTTTTTGAATAAGCCGGGATTGTTTCTCGCGGGCTTCGGCGGGCAGGTTGTCCGGTTCTATTCCCATCTGCACCAGAAGGGCGTTGGCCTGGGACTGCAGCCGGGCTGTATCGATGTCCCGCCTTGCCTTTGCGGACGACGGTGATTCCGGGACCTCTTCCGGTTGTGCTCCCGGCGCATCGGGACCCTGAGGCTTTCCCGGCTCCTCGGGTTCCATATCCCAGGATTTTTCCTGCGCGGCCCGCTCCCGCAGAAACTGGCTGCGGCATTCTTCCAGGGAGGCGGGCGGCCGCTCCAACGGCTCGGACATAATGAAAAGATCCAGAACCTCGTCGTAGTCTTCCGAGAGCACGCGGGCCCAGCCGCGCCAGACAAGAACCAGCTTTTCGGCTTCCATATCTACCCAAAGCGTGTCCAGGTGCATGGAGACTTCTTCGAAACCCGTAGCCTCCTTTCCGGATTCATTCCTTTTGTTCAAGAAACACCGGACTTTCATGCCGGGAAGTTGAGACTGATATCGAGAATGCTCCGTGTGCAGGTTTTCAAAGTAAAGCTTTTCGTCCCCCCGAAGATAGCCCTCGACCTGCATCTCCGGCGGCGCGGCGTTGCAATGGCCCCAGTCGAAATCCTCCGGAAACCAGGGCCAGCGTTCTTCCCGGTATTTGCCCTTGTACGTGCCCATCCCGGACTGCCGCTCGCCCCACGCGCGGTTCCGGGGGCCGAAACCCGCCGGAAGCGGCCGGCTTCCGGGCGAATTCACGGGAGTGGCGGGATCTTCGATATTTGGAAGGAACCGGACTTTTTTGCCGTCTTGATCCTGCTCCGCTCCGAGACCTTTTCCCAGGGGGTTGTTTTCATAACCCCTGCCGCCGAAGCTGTTTTCGTAGCGCAGCTCCATTTCCGTAAACGGCTCCGGGTCTGTAGTCTTCCACAGGCCGAAGGCATTCCTTTTCCAGAAGCGATTGCCGAAAACAACCAGGTTTCTGGATTTGGAGCCCACCTGAAAAGTGACCGGACAGCAACGCACCGGCCGTCCTTCGGGCGTGTGGCATTTCCCGGTCAGGAGAAGATCGGCCCTGGGCTTGAACCAGGCGAAGTCGGATTCGTAGCGCAGGCTTTCGCGGTCTTCGTCTTCCGGGTGAAATTCATCGCCTGTCGGGAAAAGAGGCTCTTGCGCGGGCACTGCCCTGCTTTCCGGTTCGAATGAAAAAGTTCCCTTGACGATCAGCGTCAGCGAGTGACGGGGGTACTCCATTCTCCCCGGCATCCCCACGGCCGGAAATGGCGTAGCATTAATTATCTTCAAAACGGCGCCTTATCGATGATCCGGTCGGATCCGGTTTATTGCAAAACTTTCAGAGTTCCGCCGGGCCCATGAAATTCTTTGCTTTTGATTTTGACACTGCCTTTTCTGGCTACGATAGTCTGACTATCCTCAGCAATCAAAATGACGTTGCCATTCTTTGACATCTGGACCAGCGAACCTCTGCGGGAATTCGGGTTGGCCAGGTTTTCTTTCCTTCCCAGCAATATTTCCTCCTTGTCCAGGCGGAGGCCGGACCCCTGCAAATCGTGGTCGTTATTCGCTCCTACACGAATGACCACGCTTTTCTCTTTGGAATTGATGAGAACCTTCCCATCGTGATCCAGTTCGATTTTGTCGGCGGGATCCTTGTGGCCGACGGGCTCTATGGCTTTTTCCTGGATATATTTCCTTAGCAGATACCATACCGACATGGCCGACATGATTCCTCCCAGGACCCCCACGGCGCCGTCGAGGGATTTGACGCCGTCCATGTATCCGATTTTTTGGCTGTCTGTCCCCTGTGCGCTTCTGTAATCGTCATGCGCAAGATCGGTCACGGCGGAAGCCACAAACTGTGTCACTCCAAAAAGTGCGGGGAGGGCGACTGCAGAAAAAAGCCCCCATCGCGGCGGGGTTTTGCTGAAGATTTCGCCGGTCTGCGCGGAACCGATCGGTCCTCTTTCCGGACCTTCGCCTCCGATTTTATAGGTGTCGCTTTTGTTGCTTACAGAGAGAACCAGCTTTTCCGGAAAAACATTGACGATGGACCTGCTTTCGTCTTTCGGAGGGCGCTTTAGCAGGCCTTCAAGTCCGCGTTCTCTTGCAAATTCCTCTTGAGCGGCATTCCTTTTCGGTTCTGCGCTTTCACCTCCGATAATACACACCTGGTCCCCGGCGGACAGTATCTGGTCTTTGCCTGCGGCTGAAAGGATGTCCTTTGCCGTTGTGTTGACTATGGGGCCCAGGTTGCTCTTCAAATCATAGGCCCAGTTTAAGGTAACGCCGCCTCCCAACATGACGGAGGTTCCATACCCGAGCTTCAGGTCCCAGAATTGGCCTGCTTTCATATCGAATGAATTCCCGAACTCGAAGCTTCCCTTGTTGCCCGATAAAACTTCGATTTTGTTTCCTGTTACAAACCCGGATTCGTCACTCTTGGTCCACTTCATCAGAGAACGCCCGAGTTCAATACCTGAACTGTGGTGGGGGCTGTAGAGCCGGATATGTTCATCCCCGGGAGTGGAATCGAAGATCAGTTCATTTCCGAAATTATCGCGGACGGCGCTCTTGGTTTGATTGGCGCTGGTAACGGGACTGATCGTCTCGGGGTTTGGAATTGCGCCGCTGATAACGGGACGGTCCGGGTCTCCGTCCACGAAGGTCAGAAGGACCTCGGCGCCTTTGTGCAGGGGGAAATGCATGCCCGACGGGCCTCGAGTTCCGTCGGTCGCGGCGAAGCCGGAATAGGGCTGGGCCATGCGGATGAAGCGCGTTGCCTTGCCGCCTTTTCTTCCGCTCAGGTCAAGGGGCAGGACGACCTTGTAGCGCCCCTGGTCGTCCAGTTCGGCGAACTTGCCGTCACCCGCGGCGTCCACAAAGGCGTTCATGGCGCCGTGGAATTTCGGTCTCGGCGTCTTTCGCTCCGGGCGGAACTGGACGCCGGCCGGGATGCAGACGAAACGGTTTCTGTAGCCGGGTTCTTCCTCCTGCTTCGACCGATTCTCGCCGAGGCCGGCCAGCAGATCCTCCGCCCTGCTTCCTTCGTGGCGGACTTCGAGGATGAGATATTTCCGGTTGTATTCACCGCGGTAATGCCCGGACAGCCCGAAGAAAAAGCCGGGAGAAAAGGCGGGGGCCGTCGCCTCTCCGTGGAACTCCGTCTCCCTGCAGAGCAGCTCTTCGGCCCTGACCTTTGCCAGAACGTCTCCCTCCCCGGGGCTTTTAAAGTGTTCCCCGTAGATGCAGACCTCGCCGCGCCCCTCGGGATCGACCGAGGCTTCCGCTCTCAATTCAAGGCCCGGCTTGCGGTAGTTGTGGTCCTTTAAAACCACCTTGGCCGGGAGCGCCTTTCGGCGGCAGGTGAACTCCGCGACGATTTCCTTTTCCGAGGCGACCAGGCCGGACGGCGGCGAGTATGGGATGTCCGTATCTCCAGTAATGTCCCTGTGGATGGAAAGACTGTCCGACAGGATCATTTTCGCGCCATGTTCGGTCTGGTCGAAGAAGTAGAAAATCCCCTCCCGTTCCATCCAGCGGGATATGAAATCGAGGTCCGTTTCCCGGTACTGGCAGATGTATTCCCATGCCGGATAGTCCCGGGTCAGATTCAGCTCGTAGTCGTTACCGGACATTCCCGCCTGTTTTAATATCTCCTCGATGATCTGCGGAACCGTCTTGTCCAGAAAGATCTGATTTTCCCGGTAAAGCCCCGCATTCCAGAGCTTCGGGACCAGGACGGCGCGGTACAAGGCGTGCTGCTTCACCTCGTGAAGCTGTTCGAAGCCGGCCAGGACGCCGTGGAAGGGCAGGTCCCCGCCGCCGTGCACGAAGGTGAGCGTCGCGGGATTCCGCAGGACGGTCTTCAGATCGATTTCGGGATCCCGGGAGGCCAGTGTGATGTCGAACTCGTAAGGCCTCGACATCGCTTCGATTCCCCTGAACCTCACGACTGAAAAGGTGTCCTGCGGCAGAGCCTTGGACTCGAAGGTGAATTCTTTTCTTTCCGTGATGCGCATTGTCTGCCTCCAGATGGATCCTTCATGATTCAGGAATATGTCCGTTCGCCGGCTTCTACGAAGCGGTCTTCATTCCTTCCGGGCGGGAACCGTCGCGGTAGATGCGCTCCGGTGAAGCCCTGTTAAAGACCACTGTTTCTTTCCGGTCCTCCGGGGAGGGTGCGGACAACAGCCAGCTGGTCCATCCCAGCCGGGCGTTCGGGCTTTGCGGGTCCTTCGATTGCAGCTGCAGCCTCGGAGGCTGGAGCACCTCGAAGGCGATGTCGAATTCGAGACGGTCGGTGGCGAAAAAGTCCACGAGCGAACACAGGGTCCGGTGGTTCGGGCGGTCCGGCAGGAAATCCAGGAATTGCCGGTAGAGCACCGGCCCGATCCGGATCCGGAAGTTGCCCGTTCTGGCATAGACGCGGCTGCCTATGGAGCAGTCCGCGTTCAGCCGGCAATTCTTCCGTCCCAGCCGCGCCAGCTGCTCGCGCTTTATCGGGACCCATCTGCCCGTGCAGGGTTCCACCTCCACGGGAAGGCCGTCGAAATATTCGTTGAGTATGGATTCCAGCGCCGAGGCGGAATGGGGCTGCTGGTGGATCATCCCGGCGAACTGGAGCAGGCGCATCGGTTCCGGCAGGCCGGTTTCCCCGTACAAAAGGGGGGATTCGAGCCCGATGAGGGAAAAGAGGCTGGGGGTCAGAGGGTCGCCTTCGCCGTACTCAAACTGGATGGAGTAGCGATACTTTGACCAGCATCGATAGAATAGTGACAGGAGGCGATGGTGGAAAAGGTCCAGGAAATCGCGCAACCGGCTCTGATCCTCATCGGCCCAAAGCACCTCTTCCGAATAAAAGGTCGGCAACGGGGAGGACGAACCGTACAGGCCGAGAAACGTCGTGGTAATTCTGAACCGTTGCGCCTCCGAGTCAGGCAGCCGGACCAGTTGCAGCTTGGAAACGTCGGAAGCGGGGAAGGCAAGGGAAGTGTCCGGGCGGAACCGTATGGTTTCGGCGGAAGCCGGACCACGGTATCCCACACGCACCGAACCGCCCGCGCACCGTTCCAGCAGCCTCACCAGCTGGAAGAACGAGAAGTGCCTGGCTCCCCGGAGCAACAATTCCCCTAAAGGATGATGCGATGTCCGATCCTGGTCGGCCATTCGAAGGTTTCTCCTTTCTCGACTCCCGTTACCATCAGCCGGCTGAACGAATTCAGGGAGACGTACAGGGCCAGGAATTCATTGAGTATCGATGCGAAAAGGAACATGTCTCCATCCCCGTCGAAGTGGCTCTCCTTGAATCCCAGCCGGGTTGTCATGCCGCGGATCGGGACTCCCTTATAGAGAAGATCCTCCCGGGAGCTCTCGACGTCGACGATGCCGTCTATGTGAAGCCGGTTCGCCCTGGAGGCCTGCTGGTTCTCGAGGGAGTGAAAATTATAGAGTTCCAGGACGCCTTTGAATGCCGGAACGCTGGACAGGGAAGTGGCGTTCAGGGCCAGATGCGACAGGAGGCGCCAGGGAAGATCCCCTTCCAGCGGCGGACGGATCGCGCGGGAAATGCGGGTGATGTTCTGGAAGCGCGCGAAGGACGGGGAGCTGTCGGTGGCGAGCCGGATGTCTCCGATGCGGAGTTTTTCGGCCAGGATCCGGTTCGTGCAGGTCAGGTCGAAGGTTACGGTCTCGGTGGGAGGCAAAGCAGTGAGCTGTTCTCTGTTGACGAACGAGACATAGACGTCCGTTCCTTCACCCGCGACGGCGTTGCGGATCCTGGTGTCGTAGAAAACGTCCCCCCCGGCGGACGCGGTGCGGCCGCCGCGAAAGGAGTGGAAGGGCGGATACTCCTTTTTCTGGCTCGTTCCCTGAATCCATCCCGTTGCGCCGTCGACGGAATATATTTCGAAGTGCCGGGTATTGTTGCCCGCCGGCCGGATACGATATTCCGTTCTTTTGTGATCGACCAGAATAGGGTCGGATTCGACGCGGGTCAGGTTCACGACCGGGGAACAGTAAAGGCGGATGCTCTCTGTCGACGCCTTGACGGATGCGTCCATATCTCGCGAGAAAATAAACCCGATTTCCAGCCGGTCCGATTCGAGGCGGCGCCTGACGGATTCCAGGTGCACCAGATCGACGAACAGGAATTTTTCGGGGAATGAAAAATACTCCTGCAGCAGGCGATACCCGTCGAAGGATGTGCCGGGATAGGGCAGCAGCGACTCCCCGCGCGCGAACCCCGCCGCGCGCACCGATCCGGGGTCCAGGAAAAGATCGTCGGCTCTTTTGCCGGCAGCCGCCGTGCCCAGCCTGATTTTTTCAACGTGCCGGCAGAGCTGGTAGTAGAGAAGTTTCCCTCCCTCGCCGGCCAGGAAAAAGCGCAGATTCCCGATCTCCGATTTGGCGAGCGAGAATCCGGATTCCGCGGCAATGCAGATTGTCAGTTCCGTCTTTCCACCCACCGGTTTCTGTATATGGACGGATTCGATGCGGAGAGGATGCAGGTCGACATCGAAACAGGTGCGAAAGCGGCAGGAGGTTCCGTCCACCGGCACGGAGGCGATCTCCGTTCCTTTCGGAATGCGGCTCGACTGTCTCAGCATGCCCTGGATGGGCGAGAATTCGACGAGGGAAATCGGGGGTATCGGGCGCAGGTAGTGCGGGAACAGAAGGCTCATCAGCGAGTGCGTCAGTTCCGGATACTCGTCGTCCAGTTTCTGCCGGATGCGCCCGGCCAGAAAGGCGAAACCTTCAAGCAGTCTCTCGACATCCGGATCGTTTTCGCCCTCGGAGAGAAGGTGGGCGGCTTCGGGATGGGCCTGGGCAAACTCCCTGCCCATCTCCCGCAGGAAGGTGATCTCGTCCTGGTAATATTTGTTGAAGCTCAAAAAGGCCTCCAGAATGCATGAATGGGCGAGCCGCCGGCGGCAATCCGCAGCGCCGCACGCGGCGCCGACGGCAAAATGGGCCGCAGCCGGGAATCCGGGCTCCTTCTTTTGCGCCGAACGCGGCGCCTTCCCGTTATTCGGACACTTCCACTCTGGAATCGACTTCGGCGCTTCCCGTCGGGGCGACCCTGGTGCTGAAGAACGTGGAGATCTTCTGCTTGCCGGTCGCGAGCTGTCCGCTGATGCCGAAATGAAGCAGGAGGCTGTCGTCCGAAGGCAAATGCGTGATTCTCACATTACGGAGACGGGGTTCGAACGCCTCGATGGTATCTTTGATGGCCCGCCGCACTTTATCCATGGTCGCCGGAAGCGACTCGGCGCAGTCGGTAAAATCCGGCATCCCGTAGTCCGGCCGTATCGGCACATGACCCTGGCGCGAGTTGAGCAGTTTCCGGAGATGGCGCATGACGGAATCGGCGATTTCCTGGGGGTCCTCGCGTATCGTACGGCGCGCGTCCCTTTCAGGATCCGCCAGCCTCTCAAACAGGGTCAAATTGCATCGCATGGTTTTTCAGCAGGGATTATTTGGGGGCCCGCCAGTCGTCTTCACTTTCGATCCCGTCCGGTTCCCAGCGCCAGATCGCCTTCCTGTAGGTGAACGAGACCTCCTCGAGATGAGGCAGGTTCTCGGCGGCCTTTTCAAGGCAATTTCCTATAACCGGCCGGACGGCAACGATGATGGCGTCTTCAAGCCGGGTTGTGAAATAGTGTTCTTCCGTTCCCTGGGAATCGATCCGGTACCATTTGATCTCGACCGATTTCATGTGCTCCCCGCTGGTGAGGGCCTGGTAGAGCAGCGGTGTGGATTTGTCCAGGGCTTTCAGAATAGTCAGTGGGTGGTGCACTCTCTTCCCGGTGGCCTGGCCGGTCTGCGGATCGCGGGGAATGGACACCTCGTGATCCAAAGCCTGGACCAGGATGGTCCCCTCCCTCCTTTCCATTTCGCAGGAACCTTCGATTTTCCCCTGCTTCGCCCCCTCGAGGGTCAGGTGTGCTGGTAGTGGCATGTTGTTTCTCCTTAATAAATTGGGAAGGCCTGAAATAGCTGCAATCTGAGTCTATACGATCAACCAAATCACAATACAAACGCTCGGGTTCGACGAATCACTCCTTGTCCAGTTTGCCGACGAGCGAGAGGGAGAAGAAAGCTCCCATGTACTTGAAATGCGGCCGGACTTTCATGTCCACCCTGTACCATCCCGGATCGCCCTCGACGTCGCTGACGGTGATCTCGGCCTTGCGCAGGGGCCTTCTTCCCCGGACTCCGGGCTCGACGACATCCTGGTCGGCGACGTACTGCCGGATCCACTGGTTCAACTCCCTTTCCAGGTCGCTGCGCTCCTTCCAGCTCCCGATCTGCTCCCGCTGCAGCACTTTCAGGTAGTGGGCCAGGCGGTTCATAATGAACATGTAGGGCAATTGCGTGCCCAGCTTGTAATTGGTCTCGGCTTCCTTCCCTTCCTTGGACTGTCCGAAGTATTTCGGCTTCTGGCAGGAGTTGGCCGAGAAAAAGCAGGCGTTGTCGCTGCCCTTGCGCATGGCCAGGGCAATAAAGCCTTCCTCCGCCAGCTCGAACTCGCGGCGTTCCGATATGAGGACCTCGGTCGGGATCTTCGATTCGGTGGCGCCCATCGACTCGAAGGTGTGCACCGGCAGGTCGTCGACGGTTCCGCCGCTTGCCGGCCCGATAATATTGGGGCACCAGCGGTACTTGGCGAAGCTGTCGGTCAGGCGGGTCGCAAAAGCGAAGGCGGTATTTCCCCACAGGTAGTTGTCGTGGTCGCCCGTGGTTTCACTGTAGTTGAAGGCTTTTACAGGATTGGTGTCTTCGCCATACGGGAGGCGCAGCAGGAAACGCGGCAGGGTCAGGCCCACGCTTCGGGCATCCTCGGATTCACGAAAAGATTTCCACTTCGCGTATTGGGGGCCGTCGAGGATCGATTTGACGTCTTTCAGGTTCGGAAGCCGCAGATAGGAATCATCCCCAAAAAATTCCGGGGACGAAGCGGCGATGAAGGGCGCATGAGACATCGTGGCGACGCTGGCCGCATTCTGCAGCAGCTTGATGTCCTGCGGGCCCGGGCCGAAGTCGTAGTTTGCGATCATGGCGGCGTAGGGCTCTCCGCCGAACTGACCGTATTCGGCGGTGTACGCGTGTTTGTACAGGCCCGATTTCATGATTTCCGGCGCATCCTCGAAATCCGCCAGCAGGTCTTCCTTGGAGACGTTCAGGAGTTCGATCTTGATGTTTTCCCGGAAATTGGTCCTGTCGACGACGAATTTCAGGCCGGACCAGGCGGATTCGAGTTTCTGCACTGTCGGGTCGTGAAGGATGGCGTCCATCTGGCTGCTCAGCTTGCGGTCGATCTCTGCGATCATTTCATTGACCACGCCCGTCTGGACTTTGGCTCCTTCCCGTTTAGGGGTCAGCAATTCGCCCAGCAGGGCTTCCACTCCCTGCCTGGTCGTTCTGTATCCTTCATCCGAGGGCTTTATCTTGGTTGCTTCAAGGATCGTATCCAGAAGAGAAACTTCGATTTCTTTCGTCTTGTCCGTGCGTGCAGAGGCTTTATCCCTTTCTTCGGCCATTATGCTCCCTCCTTGACTGGTCTGGGAATTTGGTGATGTCTTCGGGGCTCGATGAACATTATTCCGGCTCCTTATCGGATCCGAGTTCCCGGAGCAGCTTTTCCCGGGTTTCCGTATCGGCAATGATGCTTTCAATTTTTTTTCGGAAAGCGGGAAGATTGCCCAGAGGCCCTTTCAGCGCGGTCAGGGCCGCTCTCAGCTCCAGGAGCTGGTTCAGTTCGGGCACTTGTCGAGCGATCGCTGCGGGATTGAAATCCTTCATCGTTTTGAATTCCAGTTTCGCGGTCAACTTCCGCTCTTCCCCGCTCTCTTCCGGGGCGGCCAGCTTGTTCGGGACATCCAGGGTCAGGCTTAATCCCTGGCTTCGCATCACCTCGTCGAAGTTGTCCTTGTCGATGCTGATCGGCTTCCGGTCTTCCAGCAGACCCTCCTCTTCCCGCAGGGTGTAATCTCCCAGCATCAGCAACTTCAAAGGCAGCTCTTTTTCTTCCTTGGCGCCTCCGGTTGCGGGTTTGTAGACGATATTGACGCGCTCCTTCGGAGCTACTGACGATTCCTTTGCCATGGTTTTCTCCTATGGTCGGCGCCCGCCGTTCCTTCAAGCGGCAGGGCTGGAAAAAGCATTGGAGCGGGCCGGTCCGACAACCAAGAATGCTCCTATTTTATCGCATTCAGACCCGCCAGTACATCCAACCTGCATAAACGCCCGTACACTGAATCCGCACGTCTTGATAATTCCGGGTCGGGATTTTTTGTTTCTCTCAGGGTTTTATTCAGCGTGCGGAAGTAGAGCTGTAAAACCTGTGAAGCCATTAGAGGTTCCCAGACGTCAAGAGAATAGCGGATTACCTGTTCATCGAGCATTTCGAGATGCGCCAGGGCGGCTTTGCTGTTGCCGGTTTCTATGCAGAGGCTCGCCAGTTCCATTCGGGCCAGGAACCTCCGGCGCCCTGTTGCGGCCGCGTGTGCGGATTCCTGCACCAGTCCCAATGCGGCTTTGGCATCCCCGTCCAGGAGCAGTTGCCGGCTTCTGGTTCGTACCTCGGACAGAAAGTCGTCTTCGGCGCCCGGGGCCGACTCTTGCACCCCCTGGCCGGCATTTTCGGGAAAGAGCCTGGTCGAAATCCAGTTCCGGGTGGATTCGTCCGCGAACGGGGTTCCGTCCGAGAACTCGATGCCCTCCAGCCCGGGCAGCCGTTCCAGCAGCGTCGCCGCCTCTGATTTCAATGCGTTCCTGGCCCGGGAGTATTCCGGGCCCAGCGCCGCAAGCGCCGTGTCGCACATCCTGTGCAGGTCGAGCCAGAAGGGGAACTCCGTCACTTTGGATTCGACCTGCGTCACCAGTTCTTTCCACGCGGACTGTTCGCCGAGCTTACGGAACCGGTCCCTGAGCTGGCCGGGCGGCGGCGGCACGCGGGATTTCCCGTTTTCCGCGGGCGGCGGCGCTTCCAGGTCGGACCAGGCCGCGAAACGGATCAGCCGGTAGGGCATGGGCTGCGTAAGATCCTGGTTTCGCAAAAAGGATGCGGCCTTTTTCAGTGAAGCGAAAGCATCCTTCAGGGCGCGTTTGGCGTCTTCCCGGGTCTCAACCTTGCCCGGAGTTTCGGCAGCTGCGACAGCCGGAGCGGGGGGCGGCTCGGCCGCGGCTTCGACCGGGGGCTTGTGCGCCGCTTCGCCGGCGCCGGCCTTTGCGGCCGGTATTCGGCTCAACTGTTCCTGAATCGGGCGATAAAGATCTCCGAAGACCGGCTCTTCAGGGTTGGCTTTTTCTTCCAGCAGGGTTTCGAGGGACCGTATCGTTTCCCCGCAGGCGCTTAAAACCTCGCGATCCTCCGGGCCCGGTTCCCGGCGGGAAACGGCGGAGCCCGCTTTTCCGGAAAGCCAGTTCAGGGCGTTGATCCGGGCCCGCATGCGTTTGGCTTCCGGGAACAGGGACTCCCAGTGGCCCGAGATCATGCCCTCGAGACAGGCAAGGCCGCCGGAAAGTCCGCCGAGCCCCTCCGTCTCCAGAAGTCCCAGGGTCAGGTAGCCGCCGACGAGCAGGTCCTTGGACTTATTCCTGAGAATCTCCCCGCTCAGGGAAACAACCTGATTCCAGTCGACCGGACCTCCTGAAAGGCTTTCCAGCTTCTGCATTTCCGCCTGAAGCCGCTCGTATTCGGGTTCGTATCGGGCCGATAGGCCTCCGGGGTTTTCAGCCGTTATCGGCGCAGCGCCTGTCGCGCGCCAACTCGCTTTATCTTCACTCAATGTATTTTCGCCTCTTATCCGCGCCGCCGCGCTGTCCTCTGCAATGGCTATTTAATATTCAATTGCAGCTGCCTTTGACCGCCGCCGAATACCAGCCTTGAACGGGAACGCTTGAGTTCGAACTCCTTGCCGTCGTTGCCCCGGTCCAGACGGACATCGGCGCAGTAAAAGTCTTTGCTGTTTTCGCTGGCACAGATTTTGTATTTTCCAGGATTTACGGGATTCGGGAACCGGAAGGCCCCGTTGCTGGTCTGTGCCCGCATGATTTCCTTGTCGGATTCATAATCGTTGTTGTCGTATAATTCGAGCAGTGCGACGACAACTCCGTCCCTGGTCTTGTCTTTGTCGCGGACGATGCCGCTCACGCTCAGGGTTGACCTGCGCTCCTGCGCCTTCCCGACGGGCGTGGCCCTGTCGACGAGCCTCAAAACATTTTGAATGGGCTGTTTCAAAAGGGGCTCCATCGATTCGCGCGCCCTGGCGTCAAAACTAACCAGAAGCCCGTTTGTGATCCGCAGGGCGTTTTCCGCTTCGCCTCCGATTTCCCGGATCTGAGCCGCCGGCTGACCGGCGTCCAGGAAGGATTTGACCACCACCTGCATGTTGCTCAGTGTCTTGAGGTAGCGGGTTGCGGGAGATTCCTGGCCTTCGATCTCCTTAACGAAGTCGTGAAGGGGCCCGTAGGATTGGGCAAGCCGGGCCTTGGCCTCCGGTTCTCTTTCCAGGGCGCTTCCCGGGCCCTTAATGTTCGGGCCGGTTTCTTCGGGGGGGCCCCAGGTATTCTGAGAGGCGGCCTTGATGAGCTTCAGAATGGGAGACTGGGTGTTATCGCTGAGAATGACCAGCTTCCTGGAGGCGTCGTCGAAGCCTGAAAAAGGCACGATTTGGATGCTCTTGAGGAAGTTCCACCAGCTGTCCCCATATTCGCGGAAATAATGTTCCTCCAGCTTTTCGTCGATCCGGAGCTTTCCCGGTTCCGACGGCACGGTGCCCAGAACCCAGCTCCTCTCGGTTTCATACTCGGCTTTCATTTCGGATATTCTGTTGCGGACCAGCTGTTCCCATCCGACCTTGGTGTAGGTTCCGTCGACTTCCGTACCCACGTCGAACAGGCCGCTGTTTTCAACGCCGACCAGGGCCGTCAGGTTGATGATGTTTATGTTGTCCGCACCCTCGTCCCGTATGATTTTGTAGTAGTAAAGATCCGGTTCGACAACAAGGAGCATCTTCCTTATCCGTTCGGCCGTTTCCTGATCCGCCAGGCTTGCGGGGAGGCGGTAAGCCTGGTTGCGGTGATCCCCCATCTGGTGCAGGTAGAATTCAAGCAGCTCTTTTGCCCGCGGCAGATCCTTCTCCTGCACGCCCTGGAACCAGTAGTCGCGCAGCTGTTTCTCCAGGAAGGGCGCGGATGCCTTGGTTTCGTCCGACAGCATCATGACGGTTTTTAAAAGCGTGTAGGCCGTACCGGGATCGAATTCCTCCGGATCCGGTTCCGGGCCGGCATCGCCTGTTGCAGCGGCGGCAATGCCGCGTAGTCGGGTTTTCAGGCCGTTGAACTTGTGTCCCAGAGCCGCGTCTCCGTTGAGTATCTGGTCCATGAAAAGCTGGTTCAGCTTTTCGATATAGACCCTCCGGGCTTCGGCGACCGCTTCCTCCCCGGCGTACAGCCCCCAGTGAAAACTGCGGCCGGAGGAGCGGCAGACGTCGAATTCTCCCGTGCAGTCGAATGCCGCGAGACTCTGCATCAGAGCCGACACGTTCGAAAGGTTTTCCGTGCTCTTGCCGTTCTCGGCCGGGATGCCGCGCGCGGTTTCGACCGTTTCTATCAGCCGGCGGTTGTCCCGGTACGCGCCCCAAAATAAGAAAAGGATGATCAGCGGAAGCAGTATGCCCAGGGCCCCTGCCAGCGCCATTCGCTTCGCAAGGCGCCGCCGCTTTACCGCGGCGGAAAGGCCCGCCAGCCTGCGGTCCGGCAGAATAACTTTGGTCAACAGGTTGTTGATGAAGTAGCTTTCGGTTTTCTGAGGGTTATCCGGTCCGGCTGCGGCAGGCATGCCGATTTTGGAATTCAGGGAAGCGGCGACAAAATTAATGGGATATCCTCCCTGGCTGCCGCTGGTGAAGTAGAAACCGCGAAAGAGGGGTTTCTCCCGGAACTGGCTGTGTTGGAAAAGAATCCCGACAAATTCCGATAAACGGTCTTTCATCAGGGAAAGCTGTTTCGGGAAGGGGAATGCCTTTTCCCGGTACCGGGCGGGTTCGGTGATGAATCGGTCTATGGCGAAAGAGCGGGAGGCCCGGCATATTTTTTCGAATTCCTGCTGGAAGACCTGTTCCGGGTGCTGCGTTTCGTATTGCTCCCTGGTAAAGGTGGCCCCGAGAAGCTGGTTTTTCCTGTCGTCCGGCTTGCTGAAAAACTCTTGAAAGCCTTCAATCAGGTCGGACTTGTTCAACAGCAGATAAATGGGAATGACCATCCCGAATTCGTTCATGGTCATGTCCAGGAAAGTGCGCAGCGTGTCGGCCCGGTTTCTCAGGTCGGTATCGTTCAGCCTGAACAGATCGGCTGTGTCCACGAGGAGGATGATGCCGTCTATGGGCTTCAGCGGCCGGTGCTGCTTCACCCGACGCAGCATGTTCAGGCAGGAATTCATATCGCGGTTTCCCTCAAAGTGCCTGCCTGAGGGATCGATGAATAATGCCTCGTTGGCAACCCACAGGTCGCAATTTGCCGTGGGGCCGGAATCGATTCTGCCGGCAGACTTTTTCGGATCCGTATATGAAAAATTAAATCCCGACTGCACGATCAGGGTGGACTTCCCGGAGCCCTGAAAGCCCGCGAGAAGATACCAGGGCAGGTTGTATATCGCGTCGCCGCCCGATTCCGCCATTTTTGATTTTCTCAGCCATCGGATCGCCCTGTCCAGGCTTTCGCCGAAGAGTGCGGCTTCCGCCGGTTCCGATAAATCATGCCCGTCTCGGTATCGGGCTTCTTTCTTTCGGCCCGGCCCGGAGGCGCGCTTTTTAAGTATCAGGAAATAAACGGCCCCAATAAGAAGGCAGACAGCCAGGACGGCGGCCGCAAGAAGGATGGTCGCGGTCCCGGACAAATCGAAGCGCGGAGCCAGGAAAAAGATCAACAGCGCACCGATCAAAGCTAGAATGATTGCAAGGATACAGGAGCGTGTGAGCGGAGAGACAGCCTTTAACATAAGATAAACCTAATTATTTCATTTGTTTTTGGTAATCGATCCCGCCTGTAAGGTGTGGTTTCGGCTTGCCCCGCCAACCGGGGCCCGGTATCGGTGTCGATCTCAAAACAGGGATACTGTCTTTTTAAACATATATGCAAACCCCCCGATACCGATACCGATAGCGATTCCGATCCCGACCCCGGTGCGCTCCGATCATCAACGTTCGCCGCGACGGCTGGGCCTCCCGGGGTCGCTCGGCCATAAGCCTTAAATTTAGTTGGAATGAATATCTGTGCGTTTCGATCATGCTGCAGATCCCCTGCCGCAGACCGGATGCCGATGAAAAAAACAAGGTAAATCAAGATGCAGGCAGCTATGACGGCTGCGCTCGAATAAAGAAGCCATCGAGGCACCCTGCTCGATTCATGCGCCGGACCGTCGACGACCTTCCAGTGAGGCGACACTCCTTCCGGATTCATCGGCCGGAAGCGTCCCAGTTCGTCATGGAGCATTTTTGCCAGAGCCGCGAGCCGTTCGCTTCCCTCTATCCCGTATTTGCCCTCGAAACCCAAGGTAAGGCACAGGTAATAAATTTCAAGAACTTCGACCGCGGGCTCCCCGCGTGTTCTGATAGCCTCCAGTTTTTCGAAGAAAATCTCTCCGGCCACATAAGTTTCAAACAGCTGGAGCTGAAGCGGATTGTCGGCCCATTGTTCTTTCCCCGGCCAATGCGAGCGCAGGACGGCTTCGTCTACAAAAGCCGCCAGGGCAAACCTGGCGTCGTTGATATTCTCCGGCTCGAATTTATGAGCCTTTGCTTTCCGGCCGAAATCTTCGAAAAGCGTAAGAAAGCCCCCGTGTAAGGTATTGAAATCCATGGAATCCGATCTTTCGCGGAAATTCAGTACCAGCAGGAGAATGTCGTCGGACAGTTCCGCCAGAGTCGGTGTTGTAAGAGATTCCGCCATCAAAGCCTCCTGCATAAATACGGGCCTATTCCTTTATGGACCAGAGTTCGAGCTTCAGGCCGGGAAAGCGCTGTCCCGGGACCCGGATCGCGAGCGTCCTCGATCTGCAGATGGCATCCCAGTGCCTGCGGCTTTCCGCGTCTTCGCGCACTTCGAAGCGGAAGTATTGATATCCGAGCTTTACCCGTAGCGGAGCAGGGGGTGTGGTGCGGTGCCTGAGAAGGACGCCCGGTAACGCGAGACCCAGGAGGGAGTTGATCTGGTCCGTCGAGCTGATTTTGGCCTGCCTCGGCAATTCCTCGATCAGCTGGCTGTCCGGCAGGTCCGCTCGGGCGGCAAGAAAGATCTGGGAGTCGGAAAGCAGCTGATCGGAAGCGATGCCGGCGGAGAACTTGGATTCGCTTTCTTTTTCAAGAGGTATCTGCAGCGCACCTGTCGGGACCACCGCCTTGAGAAGCTGCTGTATGTTTTCTTCCAGGCCGGCAAATGTTTTCGACGGATTCACGTGGTCGTAGCCGGGTAAATCGCCGGGCCGTATGGTGGGAGAAAAAGTGGTCAGGGCTCCCGCCAGCTGCGCCAGGGAAGTGAAGAGGACCTCCGGGTGTATCTGCGGGGCCCGGTTGTAATGATCCAGAATCGGTATGAACGAGTTCACCGTATGGAGGAGCCAGAAGTTGCCCAGGTCGGAACTGCTGAATTCCACCCTGCCCGCAGTCCTTTGGCTGCGCTCCTCGCAAAGCGATGCGCTCTTGGCGTGAAGCACTTCGGACAGCCGGAGTACCATGTTTCTCAGTACGGGGGAACACGCTATATAAATGGATGGCGGAATAAAGGTTTCGTCCAGAACAACGGCCCCGTCACTTTCCTGCTTCAGCCTGGCGATCTGGATATGCTCGTAGTCGCCCAGCGATTCTCCGCTGAAAATCAAGTGCAGGTTCTTTTTCGCTACATGGATCTCGATTTCGTTCTCCCCCGTATTCTGGTCCAATACATGGATGGAATCTCTGCTGTAACGGGTGTGCTCTGCGGCATCGCCGGAATCCGAAGAAAGGTTCCCGGATGCCGGTCTTTTAGTGGGGATTGCCAGAAAGACATCCAGCGTTTGAACGGAGGGGTCCAGGAATTCCCGGAAAATTCGTGACGGGACGGGAGGGTCGGCCTGGGGAATATTGAACGCGGTCCCGTCGGGGAAAAGACCGCTGCATTTCAAAACGGAGAAATGTCCATTGGCAAGACCTTCACGGTTGATTTCGAGATCGGTGAAGCCCCAGTTATAGGGTGCAAGGGACTTCAGGCGGAAATCCAGGGCCTGTTCCTGGTACTCCTCCCATTGCTGGAAATGATGAGGGGAGAGGAACATTCCCTCGGACCATAGGATTTTGGAGCTCATCCGCATATCACAACCCCCTCGATCAAAACCCCTAAATTATTATGAAATTGATAGTAAACTATACTCTGCCACCCGGTGCCGGAGCAAGACATTTCCGTCCGGTCTTGTAAATACTATGAAGGACCGAAACGTTTGTGTTATTAAATAATTGTTATGAAATTTCTTAGCAGACTTTTTTCCGGCGGCGCCGGCCCGACCGAGAAGCAGGTGCGGCGGGCCATGAAGCAGGCGACGCAGATTCACGGCGAGGCCGCTGCCCGGGTTGCCGCGATGGAGAGGCTGGCGGGGTGGAAAACGCCTGAAGCCGCCTCCGCGCTGCTGCGCCGGTTTACGATACAAACGCCTCAGGCGAGCATGGACCTGGAGGAGAAGCAGTATACGGTGCGTCTCCTGGTGGAAATGGGAATGGTTGTCTCGGATCCGATCCTGAAATTTATCCGCTCGGAGCCGGATGTCACTTTCCCGGTTCAGGCCCTGGGCAGGATACTGTCCCCGGAGGAGTTCCGGAAGCGCCTCCTGGATCTGCTTGCGGGCTTTTCGTCCGGATATACCCGGTGGCCGCAGGTGAAAACGGTCCTGATTGCAAACCTGCCGGAAGAGGCTTTTGCGGAGGTTTCCGATACGGTTGCGCGTTTCCTTAAAGACGAGGATGACGACGTATGCATCGCCGCGATCGATTACCTGGCCGCGGGCGAAGACGAGTCGATGCGCGAGACGCTGCTCGAGCTCTTTTTCGATTCGGAAGACCGCCCCAGGGTGCGCGGGCGCATCCTGGCCCATTTCCAAGAAAAGGAATGGCCCGTAAAAGGATACCGGAAGAGGATGGAGGAGGCGATCGAACTGCCTTTCTACCTCACCTCAAGGGGCGTCATAAAGCGGAAAACCGGCGAACCGTGAGCAGATGACGGTACTTCAAAAAGGGCGAACACGAGGTTCGCCCCTACTGCCGACGGATCAATATTCCCCGATGAAGGCTTCAACGGCCTGATTGAACGCCTGGGGCTTGTCGAGGAAAATGGCGTGCCCCGCGTCTTCGATAACGGCCACTTCCGATCTCGCTATTTTCGCGTTCATATATTCGCCCGGCGCCCGGTTTCCAGCAGTCGTAATGATCAGCGTCGGTACGGATACGCTTTCCAGGGCGGCCCTCCTGTCTCCCGTCACCAGGTCGAATAGAAGGGATACGGCGGCCCCAACCGGGGTTTCCAGGGAACTCTTGTTCAGGTCCTTGATCACGGACGCCGGCTGCGGCTGTTTGAATAAATCTTTGACATACTGTTCCGTGAATTTTTTCCGGTCCTGCTGGAACTGGAGAAAATCCGACCGGATCTGCGTCATGGTTGCGGCACCGGGGTAGTCGTCCTTTGCTAATACCGCAGGGTACCCGTCCACAAGAACGATTTTATTGGGCCGGATGGAATCGGGGCTGGAGACATATTCGAGCAGGGTCGTGACACCGGAGGACCAGGCGACCATGAAGCAGCGTTCGGCTTTCAGTTCCAGGAGCAGTTCGTAGAGGTCCGCTGCGTGCTGTTGGTAGGTGTTCCCGGTGCCGGTCTTCGAGGTCCCGCCCTGGCTTCTCGGATCGAAAGCGATGACGCGGAATCCCCGGGCCGTGAAATACGGAAACTGCTCTTTCCATATTTCCGCATTCATGGTCCACCCCGTTAAAAAAACGATGATTTTATCCCCTGTGCCGGCTTCCAGGTAACGGATCTTGATATCGCCGACTTCCACCTTGCGGGAATTCCAGCGGCTGTCTGCCCCTGCTGCGGCAGAGAACAACATGCTCAGGGAAAAGATGCCTGTTAGAATCCATCCTGTTTTCCGAATCATACGCGCCCCCCGGGTGGAGAAATGAAACATTAATATTTGTATCAGGATTCTTCCCATTTATCAAAAATCAAAGGCTGTGACAGGGAAAGAATCCGGGGTTTGGACCGATGCGAACCCTTAGCTCTTGTCGGATCCCCCTTTATCCAATAAAATAATGTTTTGTCTGTCAGGCGGTCAGGCGGCGCCGTACCCAAGTGGCTAAGGGAGAGGTCTGCAAAACCTCGATGCAGCGGTTCGAGTCCGCTCGGCGCCTCCACGAAGGCAGAGCCGTTGCAGCGGCGCGGATGCTCTCGTAGTAAATACCCCCCGTTCAAAATTCACAGTCCGGAACCATCCGGGGGCCACTCTCCGGATAAAATGTAACAAGAGCGTTTGCAGGACGTAATTAAGAACGAAAACAGATTGTACCGTAATGGCTTCCCCCGGTTTTTTGCGGAACGGGATCACAGGAGAAATGGCAATCAATGATGGCTCGAAGCTTCCTAAAAACTCTCTTTTTCATTGGATTCTTATTTCCTTTCGCCGCCCAGGCGCAGGAGATTGACAAATATAAGAGTTTCAATCGTTTCGCGGGCATGGTGCCCCGCATCGATTTTTACGCCTCCAAGCGGCAATCCATTGACCCCTATGTAAAACCGGCGGCAGAAGCGGTCCAGAAGCTGCAAAGCCTTCTGGGGGATGATCTGCCCAAAGGGGCGATCTTCATTTGCTCTTCTCTGGAACAGAAGGACTCGATCTACGAACCGATCATTCTGAAAATGGGTTATGCATGGACCTTGACCCTTGAGACGCCGGAAGTGAGGGCCGACGAGATGCTGGCGCAGATGAAGTCCATGATGGGGGAGGAGATTCCGGCCGAAATCATGGAGAGAATCAAAAAAAGGCCGACGGATATGATGGCTTCCGCCGAAGGCAGAATGGTTGCGGAAACGGTCCGCCAGATAGCCTATGCGGTCATCCAGACTTCGTTTGCCAAGAATTTGCGGTACCGGTCCTCGCGCCTGAACGACATGGGGAAAAGTCCGCTGCCCGACTGGCTGGATATCGGCATCGGGGCCTATGTGACGGGCTACGATCCCAATCTGAACTACCTCCAACAGAATATGCAGCAGTCGTTCCCGCTGGAAGACGTTCTTACGATGTCCCGTCCATTTGTGGCATCCACCTTTCTGGGGACAGGAACCAATGGCGGCAGCGAAGGCATGTCCGGTTCCAGAAGCGGGCGAGGCGGGTTTAATGGAGGCCAGGGTTTCCCGTCGGGCGGATTCGGCGCAATGGGCCAGGGCGGCTTTCCCCCCACAGGCGGATTCGGCGCAATGGGCCAGGGCGGCCTTCCCCCCTCGGGCGGATTCGGCGCAATGGGTTCTGGAGGCGGAATGCCCTCGGGATCCGGAGACAGCCAGGGAAGCCAGGGAAGAAGCGGCGCATCCCAGGGCGGATTTCAGCGGACCATCCCCAAGGACGAACAGGATCAGATGCTTTTTGACGGCCAGTCCAGCACCTTCTTCGCCTTTCTCCTTGAAAAAGTCGGAGTCGAAAAAGTCAGAGAGCTTATCCAGTCGGTCCAGCAGGGCGTCGAGGGCAGGGATTTTGTCGCGCGGCCCGATATGCTCGGGGACGATTACGGCAAAATTGAAGAAGAGTGGATCGAATGGGTTGGAAATATAAAGCCGCCGGCGGAACCTACCGGACGAAAACCCGCCCCTAAACAGATGTAAGGCAGGGGAAGGAAACGGTTCCGAGAGAAAAATGGCAGAGGGGGTTTTGCACCGGTGAAGGCGGATGTTGGGAAAATAATAGAGTTTTGATGCAAAACGGGACAGGCACTATGGGAATTCAAAAGAAAAACGACAGAAAGTTCGGGCTTGCGGCTAGGATTGCCGCCGTCGCGACAGCGGCCTTTATGGCTGGATGGGCCCTGCCGCCGGCCGGAGCGCAGACCCCCGGATTGAACAGCCCCAAATCTAAAGCGTCCCTCCCGGAGACGGTTTCGGAAGCCGAACCCGAGCAGGACCGGATCCATACCGTCGACAGAGGGCAGATTCAGAAAGACCTGGTTCTTACCGGAGAGCTCAAGGCGGCGCAATCCATCGTGATTTCGGCCCCCGATGTCCGGAGGAGTTTTTCCAATATGGTGACCTACCTCGCTCCGGAGGGCTCGCAGATAAAAAAGGGGCAGCTTATTGTTGAATTCGACGATTCCTCCCTATTGAGCGAACAGTCGGAGGCGGAGCGGACGCTGGACGAGGCCAAACTGAATATTGAAAAGAAAAAAATGGATCTGGAAGCGCAGCGGTGCCAGCTGCTGAGCTCCATTTCCCAGGCTGAATCGCAGCTTAAGCAGGATGAGCTGTACGGAAGGATCGGCAAGGAGCTTCTGCCCGCGAACACGTATCAAAAATATCAGCTGAACCTGGAAAAATCGAAACTGTCGCTCGAGAAGGCGAATGAGCAATACAGAAATTTCGAGGAAAGTTACGACTCGGAAATGAAACTGGTGGAGATCACTTACTCCCAGGCCGAGATCAACCTGAAACAGATCCTGGGGGATATCGAGCTTTTAAAGGTTTACGCCCCTCAGGACGGCATCCTGATTTACGGGGACAACTGGGCCAGCAACCGAAAGATCCAGGAGGGAGACACCCTGTTTCCCGGAATGGAGGTGGCGAGCCTGCCGGACCTTTCCACCCTGCAGGTCGAAGGCTACGTGTACGACACCGAATACGGCTCCATCGCACCCGATACGTTCTGTACGGTCCATTTCGACGCCCTGCCGGATTACCAGACGGGCGGGAAAATAATATCCCGGACCAACGTTGCCAGCCGGAAGGGGTTCGCCACGGAACAGAAGGTTTTCCGCGTTACCGTAAAACTCGACAAAGTGGACCCCAAGACTTTAAAGCCGGGCATGACGGCGCGCATCGACATCCCGGTTATCCTGGCCCGGGACGCGCTGAGTGTTCCCCGTGAATACCTCGGAATCGGTTCAACAGGCGAGTATTACGTCCTGGCCGGGGCCGATTCCAAGCGTGTGAGCCAGCAGACCGTGACGGTCGGAGCCGTCGGGGACCGCATGGTGGAAATCGTTTCGGGCGTATCGGCAGGCGCCTCGTTGCTGCCCGTTTTTTAATACTGCGGGGGAACCAAAATGACATTCAGAAAGTGGCTCGTACTAGCGGTTGTGGTCCTGGTGGTTGCCGCCGGGGCCTATTGGATTCTGCATTCAAAGAGCGCCTCCGCAAATATCAGCGACAAGGACGTCATAACCGTCCAGCGCGTTGATTTTCCGCTGATAGTCAACGCGACGGGAACACTGGAAGCGCTGCGCAGCGTCGACGTCAGCCCGCCCCAGGTAGGAAGGGAAAGGCAGTTCAAATTGACGCGCATCGCTGAGGAGGGAGCGCAGGTCACCGAAGGGGATTTCCTGATGGAGTTCGACACTTCGAACATCTCCGAACGGTTGAGGGAAGAAGTCGCCAATTTTCAGCGCGTTCAGGAAAACCGCCAGAAGCAGCGTTCCGATAGGGATATCCAGCTGAAGAATCAGCGCCTGACCCTGGAACAGGCCAAGACGGAACTGGAGAAGCTGGAAATCAAAATGGCATCCCAGGTGGACCTGGTGAGCGGCATCGAGATCGAGAAGACCCGGATCCAGCGGGATGCCGCGAGAAGGAAAGTCGAATTTCTGGAGCAGGAGCTGGAATACAAGGAAAAGAGCAGCCAGCTCAACCTCCAGATACTTCGCAGCAACGAAACCCACTACCGCAAGCGGATCGACGACCTTATGGACTCGATGGATTCCTACACGGTCCGCGCGCCCGTCGCGGGCGTGGTGATCTACAAGCGCGACTGGAACAACGAAGCCGTCGAAGTCGGAGACAATGTGTTTATGATGAATGCGGTGATTGAAATGCCCGATCTCGCAAGCATCCGCGCCCGCGTGCAGGTCGACGAGGTCGATTCGGGGAAGATTGGACCGGAACAGGAAGCGTCCATTTCTATTGATGCCCTGCGCAGCCAGACCTTCAGCGGCAAGGTCGCCAGTGTCGGGACGATCCTGAAACAGGCCAGCTTCGACCGGCCGCAGAAAGTGTGCGACGTCTACGTGAAGATCGAATCCGAAAACATGAAGCAGCTGCGTCCGGGAATGAGCCTGAAGGCCCAGATCATGGTCGGCAGGTATTCGGACGTTGCCGTGATCCCGCTGTCGAGCATCCAGGAAAGGAACGGCAGGTCGTTCGTTCAGGTGTGGAAGCCCGAGAAGAAGTCGTTCGAGTGGCGCGAGGTCAGCCTGCGCACCAACGACGGGATCAACGCGGTCGTGGAATCCGGCCTGGACGGAGAAGAAAAAATTCGGATAAAACCGAGAGTTTGAGGTGCCCATGAAATACGCCGGCGAAGACATGAAGGCGACAAAAAAAACCCGCGGGAAAATCCTGGGGCGGATACTGGTCCTTGTTCTACTCGTTATCTGCGGGCTGCTGGTTTTTCAATACAGGAACGATCTTTCAATCAAACTTTCCAAGGTGTTCGCCTCCACGGAAGAGAATCCCGTGCCGGTGGCGCCTTTGAGCCGGCAGCCCTTCCGGCTGACGGTGCCCGCGACCGGGGAGATCACGGGGCTGGAAACCACGTCGGTCGTGACGCCCCAAACGTCTTCCGGAAGCCTGAAGTTGTCCTGGCTCATAACGGAAGGGAGTTTCGTCCAGCCGGGCGATGCCGTCGTCCGTTTCGACGGCACCGACGCGCAGCTGAATCTCGAAAAGCGGGAGAATACCCTGCTGCAGAACCAGCTCAACACCAAGATAACCACATTGAGCCAGGGCACCGACGAGAAGGTCCTCGAAATGGACCGGACCGATGCCGAGATGGAATACGAATACGCCATGACGGTGATGCCCGAAGACGAGTCGATTTTTTCCAAGTGGGACATCATCACAGCCCAGGCGGACGCCAATTACGCGAAGGAGCGGATTGATTTCCTGGACAGCAAGGCAAAAACCCAGCGGCGCATCGCGCGTTCCGACCAGCAGATTCTGACCATAGAGAGAAACAAAGCCCAGTCGGAGATAGCCGTCATCGAAAGCACCCTGAATTCGCTGGAACTCAAGGCGCCGGCTTCGGGACTGGTCCTGTACCAGAGAGAGCGCAGGGAGGATCCGCAGATCGGCGACGAGTGCCAGCCGGGCCAGGCGTTGATAGAGCTGGTGAATCTGGACGTCCTTCAGGCAAGAATTTACGTTCTGGAGCGGGACGGGGGGCACCTGGAAAAAGGCCTGCCGGTCGTGATCAAGCTCGACGCCATTCCGGACAAGGAATTTCACGGGGCGATCAGCGCCGTTTCCTCCGTCGCCGGATCGCTGGAGCGCGATTCCGTGCTCCGCTATTTCACGTGCGATGTGGCCATCTCCGATGCCGGCCGGGATCTCAAGCGGATCCGGCCGGGCATGAACCTCAGGGCGGATGTCGTTCTCGAAGAGTATGACTCCTGTTTCGTCGTTCCTTCCAGCGCCGTCACCTTCAAGGACAAGGAAAGCATCGTATACCTGGAGAAGGACGGCCAGTTTGTTCCGAAGGTGGTGGAAATGGGACTCGGATCGCACGGCGAGGCCGTCATCCTCGGCGGCATCGAGGAAGGGGAATTGATCGCGCTCCGCAACCCGTTTGAAACCCGCCAGCTGTATCTCCCGGACTTCAGCAAGGGAACTACGGATATGTTCGGCGGTCCCAACGGTATGCCGAATCCGGGCATGATGCGGCGCATGATGGGAGGCCGGGGAGGAGGCCCCCCGGGCGGCGGTGGATTCAGGCGCTGATGCAAAGCGGTATCCGGAACCTTCCGGTTATGGACGCGGGATTCCGCGCAGGTGGAAGTTCTCGAAGGAAAGGCTTGATCGACTATGATATCGATGGAAACAATGGTAGGAGCCCTTGCCAGCCTGGGGAGGCACAAGCTACGCTCATTTTTGACGATGCTGGGCATGATCTTCGGCGTTGGGGCCGTGATCGCCATGCTTTCCATCGGCGCCGGGGCGGAGCAGCAGAGCCTGAGCATTATTGAGAACCTGGGGATCAACAACATCATTATCCGGGCCAAGGAATTCAAGGATGAGGAGCTTCGGCAGATCCGGACCGAGTCCCTCGGCGTGAGCCTCCGGGATGTGCAGGCCCTGGAAGACATCCTGAAGCCGAAGCCCCTCATCACGGCCTCCAGACTCGTGACGACGTACCAGGTAATTTCGGAAAAGGGACGGACCGACAGCCGGGTCCTGGGCGTCAGCAGCACCTACCCGGTCATTCAGAACCTGAAGCTCCTTCAGGGGTCTTTTTTCCTCCCTTCCGATGAAGAGGGCAACGCGCAGGTGTGCGTCCTCGGAATCGCGGCGAAACAGAAACTGTTCGGATTCGGGGACGTTCTCAACCAGCGGATCAAGATCAACGACCTCTGGATGAAGGTGGTCGGCGTTCTGGCCGATTCCATGGTCGACGAGCAGGAGTTTGAAGGGGTGAAAATCCAGAATCCCAACAACGACATCTACATTCCCATCACCACCGCCATAAGGAAATTCGACACCGAAGCCGTCGAAAACGAGCTGAACGAGATTGTCGTGCAGATCCATCCCGATGCGGTCATCAGCGAACAGGCCTCCACGATCAACAATCTGATGTCCGTCATGCACAACTATGTCGACGACTACGCGATCGTCATACCCGAAGATCTGCTCCAGCAGCGCCAGAGGACGCAGGGAATTTTCAACATCGTCATGGCCGCCATCGCCAGCATCTCGCTTCTGGTGGGCGGGATCGGCATTATGAACATCATGCTGGCCTCCGTTCTGGAAAGGACGAACGAAATCGGCCTGCGCCGGGCCATAGGCGCCAAAAAGCTGGACATCCGGATGCAGTTCATGGCCGAAGCGATCGCCATCAGCCTTGCAGGCGGCATCATCGGCGTTGTGCTGGGCTGGGGGATATCCAGGGCTGTCGCCTTGTTTTCGGGGTGGAGTACGATTATCACTACCGTGTCCGTCGTTCTATCCTTCGGAGTCAGCTCGATCATCGGTCTGATCTTCGGGATTTATCCCGCGGTGCAGGCTTCGAACCTGGATCCCATCGAATGCCTCCGCTATGAGTAGTGCCCGCTTCATCCTTCCCGCCCCGCAGGAATTCGGGATTGAAAGAAGGACTTCAATGCGGGTATCCTGGGACCAGGCTCAACACCCGTAACCGGGGAGGCGGATTTGGCGAAATCCGGTGCAGGCAGGCGAAGTCTGAAAAATTATGAACTGACCAACCTCTTTTTTTCCCTGACTCTTATCGTAGCCCTGGGAATCGTCGTCACTTTCGTATTCCGGTATTACGGGAACCGCAACATGGGGATCGCCGAAGACGGCGAAAGGGGAATCGTGTCCGAAGCGATGCACCCTGGCTCCGACATCGCGATCTTCAACCTCGGCACGAAGATATACCAGACAAGCCATCAATACCGCAACCCGCTGGACATCCCGGTTACGGACGACGGGTTTTTAAAGGAGCTCTTCGCCATTCCCGGAGTCAGGGAAGTCACGGTCGACCAAAGATCGATCATGATAAGAAAGGATGCGTCCGCCTCCTGGGAGAACATACGGCCCCGGCTGCGGGAAGTGGTGGAGCGGCATCTGCATCTGCATTATTAAAACCGTTCCAGGTTTCCCGTCAAAAGTCCAGAGTTTCCCGTTCAGGCATTCATTTATAAAGCGCATTCTGAACTGCGGAGTGCTGAAGACTCTTTATCGGCACTGCCGATTCCGCCCGAGCGATGCGCAAAAACCTATTTTGTTATTGAAAAAGAGGCCGATAGGCTAAACTACGGCCCGACCGTAGCAGGGGAAAAACCGGGTGCGGGCAGTGCCCGGGCGGATCTTCGCGGGAGTCCGGTTCATCCGACAACGCCATGAGAGGAGGGGATGCAATGTCCCAGGAGCAACCCGTATACGAGTATGACAAGAGGCGTATCGTTCTGGGCCTGGTGGCCATTTTCCTGGTCTACGGAACCTTGACCGGTTTCATACAGATGCTGAACATTGCGCGCCCGAAAATAGCCGCCGAACTCGACGGCATGTCCCTGTACGCATGGTCGGTCTCGATCCCGGGCGTGGTCAGCGCGTTTGTGACCCTGCTTTTCGGCAAGCTTTCGGACATGTACGGGCGCCGCATCATGCTGCAGCTGTCGATCGCGTTCGCCCTGATCGGAACGGTCTTGAGCGCGCTGAGCTCCAATTTTGTATTCCTGATCTTCGCCATTGCCGTCGGCTCCCTCGGGATCGGAGCCATGATGCCCCTGGTTTTCGCCGTAGTCGGGGACATGTTCCCGCCCGTCGTGCGCAGCAAGTGGATCGGGTGGCTGAACGCGCCCATGGGAATCGCCGCCCTGGTCGGGCCGACGCTGGGCGGGTGGTTTTCCGACAACTGGGGCTGGCAGTACGTTTTCTGGATTCTGGTTCCGCTTCTTGTTTTAAGCTTTGTTCTGGTGTCGATCGGTTTGCCCCCCCTCTCCCGGCGCAGCGCCGAGCCCCGCATCGATTTCCTCGGATCCATACTGGTAACCCTGGCCTCTTCGCTTCTGATCATAGGCATTTCCCTGGGCGGCGTCACATACCCATGGGGCTCCATCCGCATCATCGTTCTGCTCGGTGCGTCCCTGATTTTCTGGTTTCTTTTTTTTCGGGCGGAGTACAGGGCGAAAGAACCGGTCCTGGACCCCCTGGTGCTGCGCAACCGCTCGTTCAATACCATTGCGCTGGTCATCGTTCTTTCCTCATTCGGGAATATAGGGATTATGATGTACTTTCCCATGTTCCTGCAGGGCGTGCAGGGCACGAGCGCCACGCTCAGCGGGCAGATCATCACGCCTTTCAGCGTGCTGATGGCCTTTATCGGAATCCCCGTAGGCTATTTGATCGCCAGGACCAGGCGCTACAAGTGGCTTTACGTGCTGGGATTTGCGATCCTTACGGCCGACATGTTCGGCATTCTCCTGATCGGGTCCGAAACGCCGATCTACTGGAGCGTGCTGGCCGCCGCGCTGGCCGGAATCGGCCTGGGGGCCGTTCCGACCGTCAACACGGTCGTGGTCCAGAACGTGGTTCCCAAAAGGCTGCTGGGAGCCGCCATGGGCGCCGTATTTTTCTGCCTGATGATGGGTGTGGCGATCTGTCCCGCCATTCTCGGCGCCGCCATGAACACCACCTACACCAAAACGCTGGCGGCATCCCTGCCCGATGGATTGGACAGAGTCGCGGATGAAGAGACCATGACCGTCCTGGCCGATTCCCGCGTGCTTTTATCGAAGCCGGACATGGAAGCGCTGGAGATTGCTTTCGATAGATCGGGACCCGGCGGGCAGGCGCTCTTTCAACAAACCGTCCGGGCGATCCGCGCCTCGATGGCCGCCGGCTGCCGGAGCGTCTTCTGGGTCGGCGCCGTCACCATGCTGATATCCTTTCTGCTCATTGTCACGATCCCGGAAATCCGCATCGGGGAGGAGGCGCCGCCGGAATAGGCCGGCTGCGAACGGCGGGAGGTTTGGGAACCTGTTTGCGCGGCAGTCGGGCGGCATTCGCGGCGGCGTGAAATGACGCTCCCGGGCGGATACGTTCAAGAATTCGGGGCCTTCGATTGGCTTTCCGACGGGCGGCGCGCCCGCCCGTCGTATTCCGCGGCGAAAAGAGCCGCTCCCAGGGCGGCCGTCAGCTGAGGGTTTTCGGGGAGCAGCACTTTCTTTCCCAGTTCCTCCTCGAGGGCTCTGACGACCCCGGTGTTTCTGGCCACTCCGCCCGAAAAGACGACGGGTTCGCCGTAGCCGATCTGTCCGCCGGTCCCCATGCCGACGACCCTTTTGGCAATAGCCCTGCTGATGCCGTAGGCGATGTCCTCCATCGCCCGGTTCTCCGACAGGAGGGAAATGATCTCCGACTCGGCGAACACGGTGCAAACGCTGCTGAGAATGCAGGGCTGCACGGACCGCAAGGCAAGCGGGCCAAGCTCGTCGATGGGGAGGTTCAGTATTCTCTCGGTCAGGACTTCCAGAAACCGACCGGTCCCGGCGGCGCACTTGTCGTTCATCTCGAACCGGGCGACCACCCCGTTGCGGTCCAGTTCGATGACTTTGCTGTCCTGTCCCCCGATGTCGATAATGGTCTTCGCTTCCGGAAACAAGTGTTTTGTCCCCCTGGCGTGACATACGATCTCGGGCAGCGCTTTCCGGGATCGGCTGAAGGCCCTGCGCCCGTAACCGGTAGACACAATATAGGCAATGGCATCCGCCGGTTTCCCGGCCATGTCCAGGGCCCGCTCCAGCGCTTGGTTCCCGCTCTCGCCGCGGTCATGGCGCGTGGGTATCAGGGAAAAGGCCAAAGTCTCTTCCCTGCCGTCGATGATCACGGCTTTGGTGGTCACGGAGCCTATATCGATGCCTGCAAACATGGACCAGTCAGCCTTTTCGAATCTTCATGATTTCGCATATGCTTTCGATTCTCGTCCTCAAGGCTTCAGGGCTGTAATCCCGGTCCTCCCAATTGTCTCCCTCGATGTAGAACACCGGCAGCTGCGTCTTTTCCTCCACCATTCTGCCCAGAAGCCTGTGGCTGCTGCCGAGCCATCGGTCGAAATCCATCAAACCGAATACCATGCCGTCGAATTTGTGCGTCCGTATCTTTTCGCAGATCTGTTCGGCCTGGTAGCCGGGATTGACCATTCCGGAGCTTCGCAGCCAGCCTTCGGCGGCCGCCATGTAGGGATCCTCGAAAGTCGGCGGCCTCAGCTGTTTTTCCGTAAGTATGAAGAATTCGCTGAGGGGGATGCCCACGCCGTTTTCCTCGAACATCCTGGCTATCCACGGAACGGACGGGTGGATGCTGTAGATCAGCAGTTTCGGAGCGCCCTGAGGCAGGATGCCCTCCCGGTTGCGCACCCGCTGCCGGACCTCTTCGAGGGTAATGTCCAGCGCCTTTTCCATGGATTCCATGCCCGTGTTCAGGGGCGTGAAAAGCCCCTCCCAGAAAAACCGCCCGCTGACGGCTCCCAGGGGCTGCGGGTCCGCGCTCATCAGGCGGCCCAACTCCGATACCTTCGCCGCATATCTCTGCCAGATCCTGATGACTCCCCGGATCGTCTCCTCCGATACCTTTATGCCTATTTCCTTCTGGACGGACTCGAAGCCGTCCTTCATCTGGGCGGCCAGATACTCCACCCTCTCGATGACCTCGTCCTCCACCGTGCCCAGGGGCTGGTCGTGCGGCAGGCGCGTCACGTATGTTTTCCATTCGGGATCGTGGTAGAGCCTGATGAATTCGTCGGTTTTGGGCCCTTCATCGCACACGAATCCCCATATCCAACTGATATCCGGGGAGGGGATGACGCCTAGCCTGCGGGCGGCATAGCGCGTCTTGTTCAGGGCGCAATGGCGGCAGCCGTACGGGATTCCGGTCTTTTCGGCCTCCTCCAGATAGGGGGCGAGCTTGTGAAAAAAGCCGTTCATCACGAAAGTAATGAATATATCCGGGAAGGAGACGAAGATTTTTTCCGGGGCCGTTAATTTGAGCGCGTAGTAGAAGTGGAGAACGGCCGGCAGTATGCCGTATACGATCTTCGTTCCCCTGCTTTTGTATTCGCCGGCCTTGGTCAGGTCGATGGTTTCCTTCACGAAGCAGCCCAGCAATTTCCGGATGCCTTCGAGTTCCAGGGCAAAGTGTTCGGGAAGGCGCTCCCGGACCGCGAACCTCACGTCCTCTTCGGTCAGCCCCAGCTTCTCGGACGCTTTGCGCCACTCGGGGAGGTATCGCCCCATCTCCTCCTCTTCGAACCCGGTCAGCCTTAGAAATTCCTCGTGTATGTTCTGTTGCGTCATGGTCGGTTCCTTCTCTGCTTCAGGGATTCGATGAAGCTCTCCACGCGCGTCGTTAAGGGTCCTACGGCTTCTCTTGAATACTCGTACGAGGATTCGAGTTTCAGGAAAGGAATGTTCATTTGACTCATGACCTTGGACATCACGGAACATTCCAGATCGTATATTTCCTCAAACGAAAGCCCGTACCATATCACCCCGTCGATGGCGTACTCGTTTATAAGTCCCTTCATATGTTCGATTCTTTCTTCCCAGGCCGGCTGAAATATGGAAGGCGGCGTCATTGCCGAATAATAAGTTTCCGCCAGGCTTGCCAACGGGTCGCCGCCGGCTTCGGCCTTCTGCGGGCAGTGCCGGATCCCCTCGTCCAGAAACTCGGCGGCGATGACGCCTCCCGAGTCTTCGATCAGCTTGGGGACGGTGTAGTCGCCGACAGCGACGACGTGCCCGGCCAGGAGTAGCCTCGGCGCATCGGCGGAGAAGGCGCTTTCACGTCTTTGCAGCTCCTCGTACACCGCATGGAGCTTCCGGATCGATACGTCGGGATCGCTGTAGAAGGTGGCATGGTTGAGGCGGATGAAGTCGTGCCCGCCTATGGACGGAGGCTGCGCTTTTCTCAGCAGGCGGATTCTGCTCAAAAGGTCCCGCACCTTGTCGAGGGATTCCACCGATTCCCTGAGCCTTTCATCGGAGATGTCCCCGCCGCTGACGTTTTCAAGCGTCCGCTTCAACCGGACCAGTCCCCGGCGGTAGTAGTCCAGCGAGATCGATTTCTTCCAGTCCGGCGGAACGCCCAGCCTTACGGCGGGCAGTTTGAAATATTCAAACAAATCGGCCAGCCTCGATTCGTGGCAATCGCTGCACTGCACCACCACCAGGTCCAGCAGGGGGACGACGGGGTCCACGCCCAAAAGGTGATACCCGATTTGAGACCTCGAATACGGGCTCATAAAGCGCAGCATATACGGTATGACCGCGTCCGGGGGATCCGGCTGGCCTCCTTTGCAGAGCAGGCAGGGCTCAGCTCCGGAAGCGCTGATCAGCTCCTCCGGAACGAACCTGCCGACGTATCCGATTATTTTGATTCCCTCATCCTTCCGCTTCTTAAGTTGTTCCGGTCGAGTGCGGGCAACTTTGGCCAGCTCTTCCAGTTCGTCCATGGTTTCCATCCTGTTCATTTCGGATTGAAGAATCCCGTTTCAAATGGAAAATCCGGTCGTTTCCGGCCGCATTGGGCGGGAGAAGAGTGCGCCTGTATCGTTCTCTATGGCTGCTTGCTTCTCCCGGTTCCATTTTCGGGCATTATACAACCATCGCGCGAAGGCAAATAATCAAAACGGACTCCCGAGAGCGCCTGCCGCGGGAATTCAAGCACGCTCCTGCGTCCTCAGTCTCTGCGGTGCGCTTGAAGTTCCTTCCTTCTTTCAGCGGGACAATTATCGTTTTCGCAGGAGGCATTCGAAATCGAGCCCGACGGTCGCCCAAGCCGGGAGGCGGCCGGTCGCCTGCAGCAGGCCGCGCTGCCGGAAATACAGAGGGCGGCTGCGGAAAGGGCGGTAACGCCGGTGGATTTCGCGCGCGATCCGCTCGTAAAGCATCCCAAAGCGGCCTGAGCCGGCGCCGGAACCCGCGTCCGGAGACGGGCGGGATATGTTTTGCCTCAGGATGGCGGCGGCGCATCGGTTGCGTCCGGGCAAAAAGCCCAGGGCCCGGAGGCCTCTTCGTATGCTGATGTTGCGCATGGAGACGCAGTCGAACCCCGTTTCGGAGAACAGCCGCAGCAGATGATTTTTCGAGAAGAAGGATAGGTGGCCCTGTCCCAGAAGGGGGAGGGCGTCCGCGCCCGCTTCCCGGATCTTGCGGGCGGCGCGCTCGAGCGGCCGGATGTTGGCCTTCCCGTTGGGCGTAATCAGCCACAGGTATCCTCCCGATTTCAGGATCCTGTTTGATTCCCGCATGTGTTCCCGGGGATGGGTGACATGCTCCAGGAGGTCCTTCTGAATAATGAAGTCGAAGTGCCTGTCCGGGAAACGGGCTTCCTCGAGCGTGCCGCAGGTCACGGGCACCCCGTACATTCTCCCGGCAAAATAAGCCGCGAAAGGGGAAACGTCCAGCCCCTCGACCTGCCATGGAGTATATTTTTCGAGGCCTTGCAGCAGAAACCCCAGGGCGCAGCCTATTTCCAGCAGTCTTGCTTCCGGGGGAACCAGGCGCCGCATTTTCCCGGCAAGAAAGTAGGCAAGGCGAAGGGAGCGCTGGGCCTGCCGGCTGAAATCTCTGTAGCCGGTTCCCCCCTCGGAATGGAAATACTCCCCGGGGTAGATAAGGGACAGGGTTTCACGATCGAGGCGCGGGCGGATCTGGCGGAAGCCGCAGGATGCGCACCGGTGAATCCACGCGGACGTAATTCCTAGAAGGCTCGTCTCCAGAAGAGGGTACATGCTGTCGGGAGAACTGCAGATGTCGCATGTTTCGGGCATCGGTGTGTGCGTCCTGCGGCAATGAAGCGGGTCACTCCCCGGATTCTGCTGTTTCCCACTGCCTCGAATCTTCCAGGCAGCGCCGGTATGCCTTCATGCCGGAATAAAAAAGAACGGCGCCCAGAGGGCCCAGGGTGGAGGCGACAAGGACGAGGGATTTGCCGACGGCAAGTTCGGATCCGTACAGGAAGTCCGTGGATGCCGCGACGATGCTGGGGCCTATGCCGACGCCTATGATGTTGAGCATGAACACGTAGATGGCCGATATCTGCCCCCGGACCTGGTTCGGCGTGATTGCTATGAGCGCGGCCGGGGCCAGCACATGAAAATTCGTGAAAAAGAACGTAATCATAAACATAAGGATGGCCATCCCCGCATTCGGCATCAGAGGGGCGATTACGGCAAACGGTATCCCGACGACGTAGCCTACCAGGATGACTTTCATGTTTGCGTCCCGATGGCCCCGTGCGGTCATGCGATTGGCCAGGATGCCGGCGAAGAAGGTGCTGACAATGCCTACCGCGATGTACCAGATCCCGTAGACGAGTCCGAACTCTCCCGCGGTCCATCCGTAACTGCGGATGAAGTATGTCGGGATCCAGGACACGCTCCCGTAGGCGAGCGTGACTTTGATGGCGATGCCGACGATGAGGGCCGTATACGCCAGGCGCCGTACCCAGATGAAGGCCAGCACTTCCCTTATGGGAATGCTTATCTTTGCGGCCCCGGCGCTTTTCCCTGCGGCAATGAGCCCCTGTCTTTTAGGTTCTCTTATGGTCCGTACCAGGGCGGCGACCATCAAGCCGGGAATGCCGACAATAAAAAAAGTGAGCTGCCATGGATAGGCGATCCCGATCGAAGGGATCTGCTCCGGTTTCAGCCCGGAGACCAGGTCGATGACAATACCTCCTATGATCATGGCGAGCCCCTGCCCGACCGGATTTCCCAGGTGGAATATGGCGATGGCCAGCGGGCGCCTGGATTCGCTGAAGCTGTCGCCGATCATGGAGAACGCGGAGGGATTCAAGGCGGCCTCCCCCACCCCTACGCCGAATCGTCCGAGAAAAAGAAGCAGGTAGTTTCTGGCCCACCCGCACAGGGCCGTCATCAGGCTCCAGGTCGTGATGCCCCAGAAAATGAGCTTGCGCCTGCTTCGGCTGTCGACCCAGCGGCTGATGGGGAAGCCCATAATGCTGTAAACGCTGGCGAATGCGATGCCCATCAGCAGGCTCATTTGGAAGTCCGTGATATTAAGATCGGCTTTTATCGGTTCAACGAGGAGATTGAGGATCTGGCGGTCGAGATAGGAAAACATATAGGCCAGCATCAGGA
>JAFGAO010000184.1 GCA_016933615.1 Acidobacteriota bacterium | reverse complement strand
GTTCGACCCGGCGCGCGTGGCCAAGGATCTGGACGCCCGGCCGATGCTGGCCGCCGGCGAGCAGCCGGTGAACCAGGCCATGGCCGATTTGACCGCCTTGGCGCCTGGAGCGATCTACAAGCTGAGCGCCCCTTTCCTGCCTGCCCCGCTCATTGATAAAGGCTCGAGCCTGGGGCTCGATCATTGGCTAGTCAAGGAGAGCGAGGAGAATTACGTGGTATATTTCTATAAAAAATAGACTCGGTTGACGGTGGGAGGTGAAAGGTTTACGGCAGCAGCTTGGGATGATCTATGTAAGGTTTGGGGCCTAAGGCGCAAGGTGGAAGAACGGGTAGAATAAAAATTAAACTCCAAACAACCAATTCCAAATTTTAACATCCCAACGGCTCAAACGAAGAAAATGCCAATCCAAGGGGCTTTCGTTTCGAAAATTGGAATATGGAAATTGGAATTTGTTTCGGATTTGCTGCTTGGAATTTGGAATTTTAGTCTTCCTGTTGTCTCTTCTCTTCCCGTCAACCGTAAACCGTTAACCGTAAACCAAGATCTTTGTCCTAGATCTTGAACTTGCCCTGGGCCAGTGATACCAGCCACTCGTGCAACGGTTTCATGACCTTGAATTTCTCGAAACAGTAATCGATCAAGGCGGGGGAGTGCAGCTCGGCGGGGATGCGCCCTTCCCAGCCGGCGTACAGGCCTCCGTGCAGCAGGAGGGGAGCCGCCTCTGGCGCGGGCTCATACCCGGGCGGAACGCGCTGGTAGGCGCTGCCGTTGATGGTGAAACCGGGCCGGCGGGCGATCCTGCCGGCGATGGCGGCCAGCTCGGGTCCGTATTCCGCGTCGGCGACGGCGCGGCGGTAGCGGGCCAGGAAGGGTTTGGAAAAAACGTACATGCCGCCCCCGAGCAGGAGGACGGGTGGTTCGATGTGGAAGTAGAAGCCCGAACTCTCGAGGCGCGGACCGATACCTTCCCAGAAATAGATCCCCAGGTTGGTCTTGTAGGGCGTCTTGTCGGGACTGAAGCGGGTGTCGCGGTAAATGCGGAAGATCGAGCCGTTGGCGCCCGGGGAGAAACGGATGCCGGGCGAAAGCCGCCGCAGCCGTTCGCCCATGGCCGTCACGAAAGCCCGGGCCGGCTCCATGACCGCGGCCTCGTATTCCGCCTTGCGGGCGGCGAACCATTCGCGGTCGTTGTTCTTCGCCAGCCGGCGCAGGAACGAGACGGTGCGTTTGGGAAAGCCGCTGAATGAGCTCGTCGGTTGCATGAGCGCAGTATATCATGGAATCCACTCCAGGGAAGACAGAGGGAAGAGAGAGTGGGAAGAACCCATTGGCCTTGGTTTCGGACATTGGGATTTGTGTTTGAAAAATGGTGCTTTCGTCCAACCCGATCACTCGCCGAATGGGTCATGCTCTGCATGAATTGACGAGAGGAGCCGACCTTTTGACATTCCGCATGGGGGTTACTACAATCAAGCCATGGGGGAAATTCACCGTTGCGGAAGCTCTCGATCCAGATCTTGCGGATGCCTGTTGCTGGCCATGGCCAGCGGCTTTTTTATGGCCGGCTGCAAGAGGGAAATGTCTCTCCAGGAGCTGCAAAAGCGGGATGGCGTGTTTTATGCGCAGGGTGAAAAAAAACCCTTCAGCGGCATTGCCCGCGAAGCATTTGCCAATGGCCAAATCCAGTATTTCAGTGAGTTCAGGAACGGCAGGCTTCAGGGGAAAAGCGTCGCCTGGCGTGAAAACGGACAAAAAGAAATGGAGGCTGACTTCGTTCAAGGGGAGTTGAGCGGGAACAGGATCCGTTGGCATGCAAATGGCAGAAAAAAGGAGGAAGGCCAGTTTAAAAGTGGTCTGCCGCATGGAGAAAAAATCCTTTGGTACGAGAACGGCGCCATCCGTTTCACGGGGCGGTTCCTGGAGGGAAACCATCACGGTCGGCTGAGCGGTTGGGACGAACAGGGCAGGCTGAAGTATCGCATCGCCTGCCGGTATGGAAAGCCCCATGGGGAATACCGCACCTGGCATGCCAATGGAAAAAGAAAGGAGCAGGGCATGTGCCGCCAGGGGAGGCCGGACGGGATATGGAAAAGATGGCATGCCGATGGGCAGATGAAGGAGGAGGTCGCTTTCCGCGACGGGGAGAGGCATGGAGTGCAGGTTCGCTGGCACGAGAATGGCGTCAGGCAATTTCAAGGCGAATGGCAGGCAGGGCGGCCATCCGGCGAATGGCGTGCCTGGAGCGAGGATGGCCGGCCGGAGGATTTCGGCAGTCATTATCTTTTGAAGGGCTTGTTTCCGGGCAATCCGCTTCCCGGGGGGGAAGCACCCATGAAAGGGAACTTCCGGCCTGGAACGCATGCAGAATTGGCTTCATGGCAGGAAAAAACGCTGCAGTCCCTGGAGAGGATCGGCGATCCCCCCCTGTACACCATGGAATATTTCGGCGGTTATGATTTTGAAGAGAAGCTTGCCGCGGGATTGAGGCCATGGGAGGGAGACTGGTTTTGGGAGGCAAAGCGAGACAGCGAGCCTGAACACACTTGCAGCACCATCGCCGGCTTGGCCCATTCGGGAAGCCGCGTCCTCCTGGGCAGCAATATGGATTGGCGCAGCAGCATCCCGCTCATTCTCTTCACCCACCCCCCGGGGGCCTATGCCTCCGTCTCTATGGTGCCGGCGGATGACCTTCTACCGGGCGGGCGGGATATCCGGCTGGTGCCGCTGCCGGAGCGCCTGGCGCTGCTGGCGGCTCCCGAATTCCCCCATAGCGGCGTCAATGAGCGCGGCCTGGCCATTGCCAGCATGGCGATCTTTGACGGCGGAGAAACCCGGAACGATCCTTTCAAGGTGACGCTGAAAGGCTCGCAAATGATCCGGCTGGTGTTGGATTATGCGGCCAATCTGGACGAGGCGATCGCCCTGTTCGAGAACTACAACAATTCATCGGCTTTCGGCAGTCACTATCTGATCGCCGATTCTGCTGGTAGATCGGCGATCATTGAATATTCTGGCGGAAACCTCGATGTCATCCGCAACCGGGAGCCATGGCAGGTGGCGACCAATTTCAGTGTTGGCCATAACGATCCCGATAAGATCATGCACCAGTGCTGGCGATATCAAAAAGCGCACCAGGCGCTGAAGGGATCCGGGGGGAGCGTCTCACTGCCGGGAGCCATGGATATCCTGCAGTCCATCGCCAGCAGCGAAGGCCATACAACCCAGTGGTCGGTTGTGTACGGGCTGGCTTCCGGAGTGGTCCTCCTCTCCGTGGGGCGCAATTACAGGGACGTGAAGAAGTTCAAGATAAAGAAGTGAATAGAAAGACGGGGACGGGAATGCACGGCTGACAGATGCGCCCGCCTGCGGGACAATGGATCGTTCCGTAGGTGCCTGTTCTGCCCGCCTCAACCGCATGTCGAAAACCGGTTTTTCATGCAGACCCCTGCCGTTTTTGGCCGGCGTAAGGTTGACAAACTTTGCGATGAATGTTATAATTAATAATAGGAATTAATACTAAAATGGAGTTATAAAGAAGAAAAAGCAGGCAGCGCGAACGGATCTATGAAGTGATAAAGTCCAGCCATTCCCATCCCACCGCCCAGGCGATCTATGATCGCCTCAAGCCGGAGATGCCCAGCCTGAGCCTGGGCAATGTCTACCGCAACATCGCCATTCTGCTGGAGGAGGGCCGGCTGCAGAGCGGCGAGTTCGGCAACGGCACCGTGCGCTACGACGCGATCGTCGAGCCGCACTACCATTTCGTCTGCGAGCGCTGCGGAGCGGTCAGTGACTTCGCCATGCCGGCGCAGGAACGATACCGCTTGCCTGGGAAAACCGGGAAAGGATGTTGCCGCTGACATTGCGCCTCCGGCTGAAAGTATATCATGCCTGGAAAATCCGGGTTCGCAGGCTTTGACTTTGGAGAC
>JAFGAO010000183.1 GCA_016933615.1 Acidobacteriota bacterium | reverse complement strand
CGGATGCGCGAAACAAAATGCATGAGGCCCGATTGGAACTGTTCCTTGCAGCCCCAGGCGCTTGAATAGGAGGTCTCGGTGAGCGGGTCCGGTCTTTTCTGCCCCGGTCTGAGCGGAACGTTGGTGGCGCGTCCCCCGTTCTCATAGCGATCGCAGTCGTCGGAAAAGGGATACTCGCCTTTTCCGTCGTTGCGCTGCAATCCCGAGAAGTACATATTGGCGATCCGGATCATCTCCTCGCGCGAAGGTCGCTCTTCGGGCGGAATCACCTCCAGGTAGACGGGATGCGGACCGCCCATTTTTTCGATGTTTTCGGCAGCCGAAGGCGGCCGCTTGCGGGTGGGGTCGAGCAGGTTGCTCTCCGGCCGCACGACGAGCTGCTCCGCTTCCGTAATCAGGCCGCCCCTGATCTTCAGGCGGAGCGCGACGGCAACCGGGTTGCCCACCTCGGGTTTGGCCGTTTCTTCCCGGGCGGTCCCGATAAAGGCAACCTGCTGTGTTTCCACATCGGGAACATAGAATCTGTAGGAGCCTTTGCCCACCATGGTGGACCAAAGGCCCTCATTGCCGAGCGGCAATGCAACCCCGTTCTCGGTAAACCTGCAGTCGGCGTCAAAAAGGGTCCTGCTCGGATCATGCGCGAGCATCGCATCCAGATATTTGTCGACGTAACCTTCCAGGCAGGCACGGTCGCACTCGCCCGAAGGCCCGGCGCCATCGGTCAGGGCGCTCTTGAGAGCGGCCTGATCCGGGTCTTCGGATTGACAGGCCGCGACAACCAAAAGCAAAAACGCCATCATGGCGATGGCAGATGATCTGGTCCGCATGGGCTTCTCCTTTTTTCGGAAAAGAGATCAGGTCCTGGACAAATCGGAATTTTGCAAGGCTAACCTAACACGGATACGGAATATTGCCAAAGCATTCGCTTTGCGGTTTTTCCCTTCACGCTTGCCCTGCAGGAAGGAAATGCCTATAAAATGGTCGTGTCGGGATCCAGGCGTGAGGCGCCCCGTTCAGGGACCGGCCCGATCTTCGGTCAAGATGCCCCAGGGTCAAGGAGGAACCGTGAAGAGATTATCTGGTCTGCCGGCCGCCTGTTTCATGATCATGATGGTCGCCTGGGGAGGAGGCGCGCCGGCCGCGGCCCAGGAGCACGCGCGGGTGAAACATCCGGCTGTTCCGGGGGAACAGGCGCCGCCCGCCGCTCCGGGACAGAACAACTTCGGCGGGCCGGTTCCGGCGCCCGGCGCCGCCGGGCGGAAGCCGGCGGTCCGCGCGCCGCGCCCCGAACCACAAATCAGGTCCGTTCTACTCGATGACCTCTCGATGAGCGATCCCTTCATCTACCCTGATGAGAAGTCGCGCACCTATTACCTGACGGGCACCGGCGGGCGTCTCTACGAGAGCAAGGACCTCGAGACGTGGACCGGCCCCTATTCCGTCATCGATCTCAAGGGGACATGGATGGAAGGGAACTTCGTGGCGGCGGCAGAAATCCATCACATCGGGGACAGGTATTACCTCGCGGGCACCTGGAACGATCACGGCCACCTGATCGAAAACATTCCCCGCCGGTACAACGTTCCCACCAACCAGACGCAGCTGCTGGTAGCGGACACGCCCGCCGGGCCGTACAAGCCTCTTGTCCCCGAGTTCGAGTTCTGCCTCGGTCCCGGGAATTGGGACATCATCGACGGCACGCTCTACCGGGAAGAGGGTACGACTTACATGGTCTTCGTCCACGAGTGGACCCAGATCATCGACGGCACGATCGATTATATGCCGCTCTCGGAGGACCTCACCCGTCGCACCGCCGAGCCCACCACCATGTTTCGCGCCAGCGAAGCGCCATGGTCGAAGGAGATGAACAGCCTGGGCGAAGCGACTTTCGGCCTGAAGATGCCAGGGTGGGTGACCGACGGGCCCCAGCTGTTCAGGACCGGGACGGGCAAGCTGGGAATGCTGTGGTCGAGTTGGGGCGAGCAGCGCTACGCGCAGGGTGTCGCCTACTCGGCGTCGGGAAGCATCAGGGGGCCATGGGTGCAGGAGGAGGAGGCCTTCAAGGGGGACAACTCCGGACACGGCATGCTCTTCCGGACATTCGAAGGGAAGCTGCTTTTCCTCCTTCATCACGCGGAAGGCAACGGGCCGCGCAAGCCGCAGCTCTGGAACGTCGACGATTCCGGCGACAAGCTCGTGCTGAAAGACAGGTACCGCTTCCCGGCCAGGCCCGGGAAGGTTTTTTGATTTTCGAGTGAGTACCCAACGAGTGTGATGATGCATAATAGGAACGTGAATGATCAGGATTGGATCACATATCCACGGTCCGATGGTCGATTCTAAAAGGAGAATGAATGATGAAAGGCAAAAGCATTCTGCTTGTCGTGTCGGTCGTACTCCTGGGTCTGGTCGCGGCGCTTGCCGCCGACATCGGGGGCAAATGGACGGCGACTATCAAGACTCCGGTTGGAGACATGGACTACGTCTTCGATTTCACAGTCGAGGGGGAAAAACTCACCGGGAAAGCCGTGATGACCATGGGAGGCGAGTCCAGCGAATCTGCTTTGTCCGAAGGCACCGTGAAGGGTGATGACATTGCGTTTGTCGAAACGCTGAAGGCGCAAGGTCAGGAACTCAGGTGCGAATATAAAGGGAAGATTTCCGCAAATGAGATCCGCGGCACCCGGACAGTCGGCAGTTTCGGGACCGAGGAGTTTGTGGCCCAGCGGGCAAAGTAGCGGGACTGCGCTTCAATCCGGGTGGATTACGGGCAACGTGACATAGGATCTGTGGACGGAATCGCGGTATATCGTCACTTTCGGCGCCGGTTGGAGCCTTGGTGTCGTCCTGTCGGCGAACGTAATGGCCAGCCGTATGCGATGGCCGGACTTGAAGACCATCGATATGGGCAATAGCTCGAATTCCAGCTCGACCGGCCGGCCGGGCTCCAGGGGAAGCGCGTCCGCCTCGTGGAAGCGGTGCCAGGGCAACTTGAGGTTGTCATAGGGCGCATCGTGGAGCTTTCGCAAGGAGGCCCGAAGCTGACCGCTGATGTTATACGAGGCGGCGGAACCGTCCGGCGCGACATCCTCGATGGTGGCGATGAAATCGCCGTCGGTCGCGGTGGACGATACCCACAGGTGGACGGCGGGATGCCCGGTGACCTGCAGATCCGCGCCGAGCGGGGCGGTTTCATATACAAGCCCTTTGGCCGCCAGGGTATCGGGCGTGACATCGTAGGCGACGATGGTTTGATCTTTCGAACCGGCGCCCGCCGGCGCCTCCGTGCCCAGCGAACCCTCTCCCAGGTAGTACCGGGTCCTGGTTTCATCGGGCAGGGGCCACTGTTTGGCCGAACGCCACTCGGCGCCGGCCGGGGCATTGTAGGTGTAATAATAGACGGGATCTTCATCCATGATGCCGTTGTCGATCCCCTTGAGCCAATAGTCGAAGAAACGGCGCTCCTCGACGGTGATGTCGAATCCGGTCTGGCTCTGGACCGCGAGCCAGCCGCAGTGCCCCGCGGGACCCACGATCAGTTTTGCCGGGTTGGTCACGTTGTTGAAAGTAAAGAAGGCGCCGTGCTTGGTGGGCCCCTCGTCCCAGTTCGCGGCCAGGTACATGGCGATTCCGGAAGAGCGGATCTCTTTCAGATAGGTGTGGGGGCTGCTTCGGATCCACCACTGCCGGGAGGCCGGATCCGTGATGGCTTCGGCGATGCTGTCGCGGTAGGGCGCGTAGCCGGGATCTTCCACCGTGCCGGCGTGCTCCGCAATGGCTGCACGCAACTGCGACCTGTCGGTATCGCCGTCCACCGGCGCGGCCGCCGCATCGCGGGCTTCCCGTGTTGACATTACCCTCGCGGGAGCGCCTTTGGCACTCGCCATGCCTCCGGGCACACGAAACGGATAGACATCGAATTCGCAGCTCATCGGGAAGACGGCCTTCAAATGGGGAGGCGCCGTCGTCGCCGCCTGCAACTGGCTGCCGCCGGTGGCCGAACACCCCCACATGCCGATTTTGCCGTTGCTCCACGGCTGCCGCGCCAGCCATTCCGTGATATCGTACGCATCGCGGCGCGCCGCGGTCACCCATTCGCCGCGGTTGAATGCCTCGTTATGCCCGAAGGAAGCATAGAGGCCGCGGAAGTCCACGGTGGCGACCACGTATCCGTATTTCACCAGCCTTCCCGCCGTCCCGGGGTAACTGTCCACCGTCAGCGCCCCGTCGTTGTTGGAATACCTGCGATTATAGGGTGTATGCATCCACAGGACCGGAAGCGGGGTTTCGATGACGTCCCCGGTTGTTTTGTCTTTCGGGCGGTACAGGTCCATGGCGAGCCTGGTGCCGTCGCTCACCTGGACATACCGGGATGTCCTCTCATAATCATCGCTGTAGATGGCGTCGCTGAAGCCGGCATATGCGCCCGGTTTGGAGATGCGACGGGCCGTGGATGCGTCCTCGGTCCCGCAGGCGAGCGAAAAGACACAAAAAGCCAGGATTGTCAGAAAGGGGTATCGTTTCATCGTTCGGTTTCCTTTGTTTAAAGGCATAGGGGACAGTCACCACTGTCCCTTATCCGATGTCTTCGGCTTTTTGACAAGCGAATAGAGGTGGTGGGTGCAGTCCGGTTCCCTGTCGTCCACAGCCCCTCCTTCCCGGGCCCGGCCGGGCCAGGACAAGTATATCGCAGACAAGGGACAGTGGCGAATGTTCCCCGCATCGAACCGACGACCCTCCCAGTCATTTCCGACACTATTGCTTGGACCTCCGCCCCGACAGGTTTTAAAATGGAGGAAAGCAGGGAGGAAAGAGGATGAAGATCCGTGAGCTGTTCCTGGCAGTCGCAGGTATGCTCTTTCTGCTGATGCCGGCGCTTGCGCAAAGCCCGGCAACGGTTGATATCGGCCCGTTCTTCGCCATATTGGATGTCGACAGGGACGGTTCCATAAGCAAGGGGGAATGGACTGAATCGGGCTTGATGGATATGTCTTTCCCCCTCTGTGATCCGAACAGGGACGACAGGATCACCAGGCAGGAGATGGCGGCCTGTGCCGTTCCGGAATCGATGGATCCCAGGGGAGAAGGGATTCTCACGGTTTATTCCCGGGGACGCTTTGTCATCCCGTCGCCGGGCGCTCCGATCCCCAAGCCTGCGAAGGCTCCCCCCGGGATCACGCAAGCCACACAGATGGTCTCCGACAGTCCGTATGTGGAAGGCGGCCCGACGGGAGAGGATTTCATCAAGATGTTCGACGCGAATGGAGACGGAAAAGTCAGCCACGATGAATGGGAAAAGCGGAAAAACGCTACCGTCTTCAAGCCTTTTCGCTGGCCGCAATACAACCGGAATCGGGATGAGTGGATCACGGTCGACGAGGCCCCGAAAGCGCCTCTGAAGTGATTCGCTTTTGAAGATTGGGGCCGAAAGAATCCGGGACCTCCCCCCCGTTTCCCATTCCAGGACCCCGCGCGCCGCGACGCCTGGCAGGGCCGCGGCTTTCCATGGTCATTCCCCAATGCGAAACCACTCCATGCCGGGCAGGCGCATTAGGCGGAACGGACAAACCTGCAGGATCCCCCGGCTCCCCACGGATGGATGGAGAGTCGTGAAAACAGGGAAATGCGCGGGAAATCCCCATCCAGCGCAGGCTGTCCGGGGGCTGCTTGCGTGAGCCACGACTCGAGCACAATGGATGTCACAGATATGTGACAAAGAGCTTGACAAATCAGCGACTCTTTATATAGCCTGCTGCCACATCGTGAAATTCTCGGAAACGAGGCTGCCCGGCATGAACCGCTGTCAGGTAGATTTATGGGAGCCATGGCATGGGGTCCATCGGGAGACTGAATCGCAGCAGGGTCCATGAAGAAGATCGCACATGTGTCCCGGCGGTCCGGAATATTACCCGGAATGAAAATCAACCAGGAGAGGGTGCCATGGCATTATCCGAAGAAGCAAAAAACGGGATGACGCGCAGAGAATTCTTCAAGAATTCGGCAATCAAGGGAACCACGGCCGTCGCCTTGGGTGCGGGAGGCATGGCGATTCCGGTGTCGGCCCAACCCGGCAAGTCGAAACAGATATCTGCGAAGACAATCACGGAAGCAGCGCGTCAGACCAGGGTGTGCCGTACGGCCGATGTCGTGGTCGTGGGCGGCGGTCCGGGGGGTATCGGCGCGGCTCTGGCCGCAGCCAGGAGCGGCGCCAACACGGTTCTCATTGAAAGATACGAGCACCTCGGGGGCATGGGCACGGGCGGATTGGTCACCATTATCCCCTCCATGACCGATATTCACGGCAAACAACAGATCGCCGGCATTACCCAGGAGTGGATCAAGAGGCTGGACGCCAGGGGGGCGGCCGATTACCCGAAGAAGGAGCATTGGGGGTCCAGGGACAAGAAGCTGGTCGAATATTACAAGAACCGGTCCCCTTTTTATGCCACGGGTAACAGTGTGGGGTATTCCGCGCACATCGATGCCGAGATATCCAAGTGCCTGTTTCAGGACATGATGAAGGAAGCAGGAGTCAAGACCTACCTCCATTCATGGGGGACAGAGCCGATCATGGAGGGGAACAAGGCCAAGGGTGTCATCTTCGAGAGCAAATCGGGCAGGCAGGCGGTGTTGGCGAAGGTCGTCATCGACTCCACCGGCGATGGGGACCTGCTCCCCTATGCGGGGGCGCGCTTTGAGACCCATATTGACAAAACCCTGAGGAGCGCCAACCTCTCGTTCTCCTACTGGATCGACAACGTCAATCTGAAAAGATATGAGGAATACAAGAAAGCCAATGCCGGCGCACTGGCCGAAAAGATGCGCGAAGTCAGAAAGCTGGGCGGAACGGCGGGATTTCTGACCAGCAACCTGAGAAACCAGGAGAACGTGGTCTGGTGCTTTCCCCGGTACGCGAACAAGAGTCAGTACGATGTCGAGGAGCTCACACGGGTGGAGTTCCTGGGCCGCAAGGAGATGTTGATCACCCACGATTTTTACAAGAAGCATGTTCCCGGTTTTGAAAAGAGCTTCATCGTTCTGTCCAACTCGCAGCTCGGCACACGCGGCGGCAGGCGGGTCGTTGGAGATTATGTCGTCACTGAAAAAGACATGAAAACCAAAACCCTTTTCAAGGACACCATCGCCATATTCCCCAACGCAGATGGGAAAAACCCTTTGATGTACATGCCCTATCGCTGCCTGATCCCGCGCAATGTCAACAATATGCTGGTTGCCTGCCGCGCGTTTTCGTCGGATGCCGTCATCAATGACACGTTCAATCTGATCCACCATTGTGTCTGCCTGGGGCAGGCAGCCGGCACCGCGGCGGCCCAATCGATAAGGAGCGGCGTGGATCTCAGGAAAATCGATATCGGCGCTTTGCAGGCCAGCCTCAAAAAGCAGGGTGTCATCCTGCCCGGTTAGTGGGCGTTCTTCGAGGACATCGTTTTTCAAGAACGCATTTGCGAATGATGAGTGTGAGAAGGAACCACTCCACCATGAGCGGATAGAGGGATGTACGGGCTCCGGTGGCGGTGAGGGGTTACGCCTGAATGACCAATAAAGGACGCATGTATGTGAGGGTGGGTTGCTTTCTGCTGGCGACCCTCCTGCTATTGCCCTTCCCCTTCTGGATGGACGGCTCCAGGGTATTTGTTCATGCCAGCTCCTTCATCACCATGGGTACGATCCTGGCAGGTGGAACGATCTGGGTGGGGTCCATCCTCGGTTTGGCTTTTGCGGCCATCGCGCTGGTACGGAAAAGGTGGTTCTGCCGCCATATCTGCCCGGTCGGCCTGATCCTCGATACTGTTTCGGGCACAAAACTGCCGGTGAGGATCTGGTGGAGACGCTCCCCTGCCATAGGCAAATACATCGTTTTCCTGACGGCCGGCGGTGCCCTCCTGGGTTATCCGCTCTTTTTGTGGATGGACCCGTTGGCGTTCCTGAACAATGCATTTTCAGTATATGGTGCAACGGGGGTCGTGTCGGTCCTGGCCTCGCTGTCCGGCATGGTTGTGCTTCTCCTGTTGACGATGACTTCGGGTGACCTCTGGTGCGCCCGGATCTGCCCCCTGGGCGCCACGCAGGATCTTCTGGAAAATTTCGGATCCTTCTGCAGGAATCTCCGAAAGCCGAAGCGGACCGAATCAGGCGAGACGGCTGCGCAGGGAAATGCTGTTTGGGCGGCCAGGAGAATGTTTCTTGCGGTTGCAGCCGGCCTGGGATCGAGCCTGGTGGCACGCAAAATCGGCGAGGCGCGATCGGACCGGGCCCCGTTGCGACCGCCCGGCGCGATCAGAGAAGACGAGTTCACGGGCCTGTGTCTGCGCTGCGGCAATTGCATGCGCGCCTGTCCATCCAGGATCATTCATCCCGATAAGGGACAATCCGGAGTTCTTGGATTCCTGTCGCCCGTTGTCCGATTCGAACGGGATTACTGCAGAAATGACTGCAACGCCTGTACGGCCGTATGCCCCAGTGGAGCCTTGCAGGGGCTGAGCCTGGAGCAGAAAAACAGGTATGTGATAGGAAAGGCCAGCGTGGACCCCTCCCTGTGTTTATGGGGCGTCAGCGAGTGCCAGGCCTGTATAGGGTCGTGCCCCTATGAGGCAATCAAGATCCAGTGGTATGAAGAAGCCTATGAATCCTTTCCGACTGTCGATCCTTCAAAATGCAATGGCTGTGGTGCCTGTGAGGCAGTCTGCCCCACGGGAGATCTGAAGGCCGTGAAAGTCAGCAAAACGAAGGATTGAAGGGTCCCCGCCCCGGGCGGCGGGATAGGGAGACGTATGATGTCAAAAACAAGCAGGCTGTTGTTGTATGCAGCAGTTGCCATATGCCTGGCGATCATGGCCCATGCGCAGAACGCACCGGCCCCGACAACCCAACCACTCCCCCCCGGGGTTTCCAGGGTAACCAGCCCGCCGGTGGGTACATCCGCGGGAGAAACCCGGCGCGCCGGACATGATCCGGTCGACGATCGTGTGGAAATCCGCGAATATGGCTTCAAGGAAACCGGAGAAAACATGCCGTACGCGGTGTTTGTCTCCTCGAAAATCGTCAAAGGCCGGAAGGCGCCCCTGGTTCTGGCCCTGCATGGATACCTCGGAAACTACGGCACCTTCATGCGCTCCGGTTGCGTCGAGGAGGCGGAAAAGAACGGCTACATCCTCGTCGGCGTGATGGGGTACAGCCCCACCGCCCCGTTCGGCAATACCAACATGTTCGGCGCACGCAAGGACGCCGCACCGGCTCCCGGGCCTGCGCGCGCCGCTCCTCCCAAGATAATGCCCGGCATTCAGGGCCCGGCCATCGGCGGAACCAGGGAGACCGACCCGGCCAGAGTCTCGGAACTCAGCGAAATCGATACCATGAGGGTCCTGGAACTGGTCCGCAAGGAATTCGACATCGACGACAACCGCATCTTCCTGATGGGCCACTCGATGGGGGGCGCCGGGGCGCTGTATCTCGGTGAAAAATATGCCCCGGTCTGGGCGGCTGTTGCCTGTATCGCCGGGTTCGGCTCCCCCGATCCCAAGGGGAAGTTGAAAGACACCCCGCTCTATTTTACCGCCGGCAGCCAGGATAACCTGGGCGCCATGGGGCGGACCACGGCCGAACAGCTCCAGGCCGCCGGTCTTGACGTGCGGTGGAAGGAACTGCCGGGCCTCGACCATGGAAGCATCATCGCGGGTTCCATGACCGATGTGTTCGAGTTCTTCAACCGACACCCCAGGAAACCCGGGAAGTAGGCTCGAAGGAAGATCGACGCGGGGTGTGCCCGAGGATCCGGAAGGATCGCCCCGGCCTTCGGCCAAAATGCCCGCGTACTCAGGAGGAGTGAACCGCGCCGCATCGCGGGTTACGGAACGTCTTGGAAACGGGAGCCCAATGGTGAATACAATCTTTCGACTGTTTTACTCCGTGATGATTCCACTGCTTCTATCGGCCGTTGCACTGCAGGCGGAAGAGAACAAAACATGGTCGGGGGAATTCATTATCGAGCCTCCCACCCTGGTATCGCTGGGCTTTGAGTGGCGCATGGACGGCGACGACAACCGCAACGCCGGCGTTGCGGTACAATACCGGAAGCCGGGAGAGGATACGTGGCGGGACGCCTTGCCGCTTCTGCGCCTGCAGCGGGAAAAAATGATAAACAACTACGGCGCCTACGATTATGTCACGCCGAACATGTTTGCCGGCAGCATCATGGATCTGGAGGAAGATACGGAGTACGAGGTCCTGCTCCGAATGTCGGATCCCGACGGGGTCGAAAACGCTGCGCAACAGCAGTTCTTGGTCCGCACCCGCGCCGAGCCGCGGCCCTATGGGGGAGGGCGTGTTTTCCACGTTTATCCGCCGGGATTTGAAGGGAAGAGGCAGGAACCTTCGTTCACGGGGCTTCTGGCTGCGTTTTATACCCGGGCCAACGGCGCGGACTGGTTTAACGCCTACCCGCCCAGGGTCCAGCCCGGCGATACGATTCTGGTTCATGCCGGTCTTTACCGGGAGGACCGCTATCGTTATGCGAATCAGCTGGGTCTGCTGTTTGACGGCACCTACCGCTTTCGCCAGAGTGGAACGGCGGAGAAACCGATTGCCATCGTGGCCGCCGGCGACGGTGAAGCGATCTTTGACGGAGCCGGCAATCACGTTCTTTTTGACGTAATGGGAGCCGATTACCTTTATTTCGAGGGCCTTACCGTCCGCAACACCGAAGTGGCCTTCCAGGCCGGTCACAAGGGAGTGGCGGGAGCCGTGGGATTGAGCGTCAAGAATTGCCGCCTGGAAAATATCGGGCGAGGCATCTATTCGGACTGGTCGGGCTCGAAAAATTTTTACATCGCCGACAATACGTTTATCGGCAAGAGCCATCCCGAAAGGCTGGAGGGCTGGATCGGGCGCGTGTGGCAGGGCACTCCCGGCTATCCTACGCCGGTCCTTTCAGAACTGGCCGTGAAGGTTTATGGCTCCGGCCACGTGATCGCCTACAACCATGTCGCGAACTTCCACGACGGAATCGATCACGCGACCTACGGCGAACCGGACGGCAATCCCGACCCGATCCGCGAACGGATGCCGGTATCCATCGATATTTACAACAACGACATCACCAATGTGGACGACAATTGCATCGAAGCCGACGGCGTCATGCACAATATCCGGGTTCTGCGCAATCGCTGCTTCAATCAGGCGCATCGTTCCCTGAGCACGCAACCCGTTCTCGGGGGGCCGGTCTATTTCATTCGCAACATCGTCTACCACGCCCCGGAGGGCGGATCGGTCAAATTCACCGCCAACAGCACGGGCATTCTGGTCTACCACAATACTCTTGCCTCCGAAGTGCTTTCCATGGACCAGGCCTCCAACCTGCACTATCGCAACAACCTGATTCTGGGCCAGGGTGCCGCGCCGGAGGTATTCAGCATGGATACCGCGACCAATTATTCCAGTTCGGATTACAACGGTTTCCGCCCGAACCCCGGTGCGGAGGTATCCTTCATATGGAAATCTCCCGATTTCGGGAAAGTGGCGGATTTCGAGGGGAAGCGCGTCGACCGGCGTTTCCGGACCCTGGCGGAATACAGCGAAGCTACCGGGCAGGATGTGCACAGCGTGGTGCTGGACTACGACATTTTTGAAAATGTATCGGCCCTGACGACGGAGGATCCCGGCAGGCTGCGTGATGCGAAGGATTCGGACTTCCGATTGCGTGCGGGCTCCAAAGCCGTCGATGCCGGGATGATACTGCCCAATGTCAATGACGGCTACCACGGCCGGTTGCCCGATCTGGGGGCCTGCGAACAGGGCGAAGCCATCCCGCACTACGGCCCCCGCAGGTCCCGGTAGGCTGGCACGTTGTCGGGGACATGGCGAAAAGGGGAATGTACGGCTCGCGGAGGCATGGGCGGCCGCTGCGTCCTGTCCTTCAGGTCCCGGTTTCGGCCGCGTGCGCGCGGCCCAGGCGGATGACGCCGAGGTCCCAGACGCATCCGCCGGCGCAGTTCCACCCGGCGTACCACAGGCAGGTGGCGCTTCTTTCGGGGATGTAGGGATCGACGACGATGCCGGCGTGACGTTTCGCGACTTCCCCCCAAAGGATGTAGCTGGAAAACTGTTTCCGTATGTCGCCGAAAAGGTCCTGCCCGTAGCGGTCGGCGAACGCACGCATTTCTTCGGGCCCCTGCAGCGGTTCGATATGGGCGGAAAGATCGTGACCGTATTCGCGCGTGAACCGGTCGATCTCCTCCGCTGTTTCCAGGAAGAGCACCCGGGAAGGGTCGAGAACCGTCACCTCGTGGAAGCAGCGCAGCCTTTCGGGGCGAAAGCGCACCGCTTCGCACCACTGTTTCCAGCTGTCGTCCACGTCAAACCAGAAGCCATTCGGCTTGGGATGCCCGCTCTGCGGGTAGGTCCGCCCGGCAAGTTTTACCGGGTGCGCGGACCAGTGACGGTAGGCCATGGCGCCATACACCCCATCAGGTTCCCACGCTATCCGTGGGTCAACCCATCCTAGCGTCGATGAAGACAATGGGCTTTCCGACGCGCTTGATGACCAGCGGGCAGTGGGGCGTATTGGCCGGAATGAAGAAATAGCAGGAATAGCCGACCTTCCGGACCCTGTCCCCCAGCAGCATTTCGGCGTCGGCGTCGAATTCGAGGAAATTCCTGCCGTCCCCGCCGATCAGGAATATCCACTGATCGTGGGCGTGGGAATGGGTGGCTCCCCCCAGCGTATCGGGCTTGGTGATATAGGCAAATCCTATTGCCAGCTTCGACTCGGGGATGTCCCCGGTGCCCCATGCCGTGATCATCGGGGACGTGATCGTCGAGTGGATGGATTTCCAGGGCTTGAATTCAACGACATTGGGTTCCCTTACGAGATTTCCCAGTTTGCTCATGTCCATTTTGCTGTAATAGTCCGGCTGCTGCGCCGCCGCGGCCGCATTCAGCGTGGACAGGACGCTGGCAAAGGCCATCCCCGCCGCTCCGGCCGATACGTTCTGAAAAAAATCCCTCCGGTTCGTCTGCTTCTTCCCCGTCATATCTCCCTCCCGTTTTAAGGATCTCAATGGAAATCAGTACGTTGCCGCGAATCGGACCGCGGGTACAGCTCCGGAAAATCCTTCCTCTGTAACGTCTTAAAAATTGGAGGAAACCTGGGCCCATTATATGCGGATCCAACGGGCGGAGAAAGCGGAAAGGATGG
>JAFGAO010000182.1 GCA_016933615.1 Acidobacteriota bacterium | reverse complement strand
GCCTGCGTCGCGGGAACGCAACTCTTGAGTTGCGCCGCCTTAGCATCTGCCCGTCCGGCGCTCGCGCCAAAATGTAAACTTATTTTTACGCGAACCCTAAGGCGATATTACGGCATTCCTCCATGCAAGACGAGCCCAAAAATATCCGCTCCGCTGCGATAGCGGTATTTTCGACCGGGCCCCGGCCGGAGGATAAGCGGACCCTTTTTCCGATCTGCGAAACAGCAGGGTTGATTCACCGGTTCCCAATGCGTATTTCGCGCGCAGCGGTGGCGACTTGACAGCTCCGGCCGCACCGGATATATTCCAAACTCGGCTTTGCCGATGCCTGCCCGGGATCATTGAGGAGCCCGGAATGGATATGCGACAACTTCTCGATAGCGCTCTATTTGATGATGGGGAAAACCGATTTTTTTTGTGAGCAGGGAGGCCTCCTCAGGCAACCGCCCGGCGATCAAGTCTTGCCCAAACCGGAATGGTACGCGCTTTACACGCGCAGCCGTTTCGAGAAGAAAATGCTGGGTGAATTGTCGGACCGGAGCATTGAAGTCTTTCTTCCCATGCGCGAGGTTTTGAGCCGCTGGAAGGACCGCAAAAAGATAATCTGGATTCCGCTTTTTCCCGGCTACATTTTTGTCCATCATGTCAATACGCCCGAGAACAGGTTCCGCGTTCTCAATATCCCGGGCGCGGTCCGGTTCGTGGGCCAGCAGGGCCGGGCGGAACCAATCCCCGAGGAGCAGATCGAATACGTCCGGCGGTTCCTGGAAGCCAGCATTTCGGTCGATTCCTATCCTTATATCCGCGTGGGCAGCCGTGTGGAAGTCATCGCAGGCCCGCTTAAAGGCATCCAGGGGATCCTGGTCTCAAAACGGGGAAAGTTCCGTTTCGTAGTCCAGGTGGATCTAATCCAGAGGGCGATTTCAGTCGAGATCGACGCTTCGGACGTCCGGCTCCTCTGATCGGTATCCGCCGTCCGGACAGCCTTGTCGAAAACATCTCTCAAAAATGATTCCTCATGAGCGAACGGACGCTTTCCCTTATCATTGAAGATTTTTTCAGGTATGGAGACGATACGGCGTTTGTTCAAAGGCGCGGCTACAGGATGCAGCGCTGGTCTTACCGCCAGGTTGCGGATTCAGCCCGGCGGTTTGCGCGGGAATTGGAGGCCCGGGACGTCCACCGGGGAGATCGCGTCTTCCTTTGGGGCGAAAACTGCGCCGAGTGGGCCGTTGCCTTCTTCGGATCGGTTCTGCGCGGCGCAACCCTGGTTCCGATGGACCGGACCGCCTCCCGGGAATTCGCGTCCCGGGTCTACCGCCAGGTGAATGCCCGGCTGTGCGTCTGCCCGGACAGTATGCCGCCGCCCGGTCCGGGCATACCGAAGGTACCGCTGGAAAATCTCCAGGAAATTCTCCAAGCCCGTTCCGGGGCGCCTCTGGCAATGCCGAGCGTCAGGCCAGGGGACGCTGTCGAAATAGTCTTTACATCCGGAACAACCGACGATCCCAAAGGCGTCGTCCTGTCTCATAAAAACATCCTGTCCAATCTCGATCCGCTGGAAAAGGAAATCAACAAGTACCTGAAATACGAAAGGATCGTGCATCCGCTGCGCTTTCTGAATCTGCTGCCGCTCAGCCATGTCTTCGGGCAATATCTGGGTCTGTTCATACCCCGGATCTTCGGAGGGACTGTCATTTTCGAGAACTCACTCAGGCCCGCGGATATCCTGCGGGCGATTCGCAGGGAGCGCGTATCGGTGCTGGTGGCGGTGCCCAAAATTCTTCAGGCCCTCAGGGATAAAGTGGAATGGGATCTGGAGTCCGAAGGTGCGTTGCCGCGGTTTCAAAGGCGTTTCGAAAAGGCCGGAAACAGGCATTTTCTGAGGCGGTGGTGGATTTTCCGCCGCCTCCACCGGGAATTCGGATGGAAATTCTGGGCCATCGTCTGCGGGGGCGCAAGGCTCGATGAAGAGACGGAAAAGTTTTGGGGAAGGCTAGGCTTCGCATTGGTCCAGGGCTACGGCCTTACGGAAACAAGCTCCATGGTCAGCCTGAATCATCCCCTGAAGATAAGCCGCGGAACAATCGGCAAAGCGCTTCCGGGTCGCGAGATCAGGCTGGCGCCCGACGGCGAGATCCTGGTGCGCGGGGAGAGCGTCGCGGACGGGTATTTGCGCGGAGAGGAGACCACTCCGGTAAGGGATAGGGACGGCTGGTTTGCCACCGGCGACCTCGGAGTTTTGGATGACGAGGGAAATCTGCATTTCAAGGGGCGCCGGAAAAACGTCATCGTCACCGCCGAAGGCCTGAATATCTACCCGGAAGATTTGGAAGCGGCTCTCCTGCGGCAGCCGGAGGTAAGGGACTGTGTCGTCGCGGGGATCGAGAGGCAGGGAAACCCGGAGGTTTGTGCCGTGCTCCTGTTGCGCGACACAAAACTGCAGCCGCAGCCCGTCATACGGCGTGTGAATGAATCGCTGTCCGATTACCAGCATATCCGCCACTGGTATGTCTGGCCGGACGGGGATTTCCCCCGGACTCCCACACGAAAACCTCAATTGGGGATAATCAGGGATTTCGCCGCTTCAAAACTGCGGGAAGCTGCGCAAAAATCATCGGAGGGAAAACCTTACGGCGGCATTCTTGCCGAACTCATACGGCAGGTAACGGGTAGAAGAATTGAAACGCTGCAGCCGGACAGCCGTCTGTCTTCGGACCTCGATTTGAGTTCGATTGAAAGGGTCCAGCTGCTGGGCGCCCTGGAAGACAGGTTTCAGATGGATTTGAACGAATCCTCTTTTACGGAGGCGAGCACTGTCGGGGATTTGGAAGCGATGCTGCAAAGTCCCTCGTCGGCAGTTCCGGACTACGGATATCCGCGATGGACCCAGCGCAAGCCTGTGGCCCTTCTGAGAAATTTTACATTCTATCTGCTGACATTTCCGGCAATTTCACTGTTGGCCCGGCCGCTTGTTCGTGGCAGGGAACGCCTGGATGGATTGCGGGCCCCCTTTCTGTTTGTCTCGAACCACATCACCCGGGCGGACGCCGCGTTTGTTCTGGCCGCTCTGCCGCCCCGTTTCCGGCATCGCCTGGCAGTGGCCATGCGTGGGGAGCTTCTGCAGGAAATGAGGCATCCCGACCCCGACACGCGATTCTGGAAACGCTGGTTATCGATTATCGAATATGGACTGGTGACAGCCCTGTTCAACGTGTTTCCCCTGCCCCAGAAATCCGGGTTCCGGGGCAGCTTCAACTTTGCGGGGGAGAGTTTGGACCGCGGATATTCGGTCCTGGTATTCCCCGAAGGGGGCCGCACCCGTGACGGGAAACTGCAGCCTTTTCAGGCCGGGATCGGGCTGCTGGCTACGAACCTCAACGTTGCTGTGGTGCCCGTGCGCATCGACGGGCTGTATGCCTTGAAGAAAGCGGGCAAAAAGTTCCCACGTCCCGGGACCGTAACGGTAAATATTGGTACGGCAGTGAGTTACAAATCCGGTATGGATCCTGCTGACATAGCCAGGGATCTGGCATTGAAAGTAGCCAGCCTGTGACTCCTGCTCCCTTATTTAATTAATTGCCGCTAAATCCACGGCCTCTGGACGCGCAACCATGAGAGGCTCAGCCGTTGCGGCGAATGTTGAGGTCAGGAGCAAATCGGAATCGGAGTCGAAGTCGTTGTCGGTATCGAAGGATTTGCATATGCGTTTGAAAAAACAGATTTTCTACTTTGCGTTGTCGTTTTTGATAGCATCCGTAATCGATTGCGCGATTTTTTCATAGGCTGCTTCAATTGCGGATTTTTCCAGTTGATCTGCAAATAACTCCAAAACAATAAAGAGCCGTTTTTCAGGATCGATCCAGATGAACCGGCCCAAGTCGTCCATCGACCCGAATGATCCACCGGAAAAAAGGCGCCCCGTCCAATCGCTTTTGTCGGGTTTCATCCACCCCAGCGCCTTTGTAGTACCTCTGCGGGGCCTTGTGAACACTTTTATCGTGTCGGGTTTGAAGATGCGTCGGTGATTGTAGATGCCGCTATTGAGCAGCAGTTGAGAGAATATGGCAACATCATCATCAAGATATGAACTTTTCCATAAGCCTGTAACTTTTGGCGCCAACTCTCCAGGGAGTCCAGCCATCATCCGTTCGGTCGAACCGGATGCGCGGTCCACGATCTCATCTATCAGGATGCGATTGGATATTTTTTGCCCGGGCGCTGTTTGGCTCTCTCCACCGATATCGGCCAGCAGGTCGTAAACGGGGATTTTGCCGAGGTCGGTCTCCCGCTGCTCCGGAAGGTAATCCTGCACTGGGGCATCCAGGAGAAGCTCTCCGGATTCGGTTGCCAGCATTGCTGTAAAAATTGTTCCGAAACTGCCGCTTCCCCAAACGTTCGACAAAGGCAGCCGTATTCCTGAACCATTATTTTCGGGATAGAAGGGAGGTAAATCTTCATGGTAGTCGATATCCAGTATGATGGATCCCTTATATCCGGCGACGAGTTGAACGTCGGAATACATTCCGGATTTAATATAACTGAATAGAATTTGTCTTATATCATCTAATGTATCACTTAAGGAATTTGCTATTTCATTCGGCAGCGGTTTCAGAGCCATTTCCAACCTGGGAATCTCCAGTCCGTCGCCCACAGCGGCATGTTCGGGGATGGAAACCGGCATCCTGCCCGCAACGGGAATCGCCCCCGAGACGGCTTTGACCGCTGCCCGCTGGGATACGTCCGAATAGCTGAAGGTGCACAGGTAGGTTCCGGCTTTCGGGAAACGCTCGAGTGCATAGGGATTTCCAAAAGCGATCCACACGAACGGCTTCCCCGTTTTCAGGAGCTTTTCTACTATCGTCTGCTGCTCCTTTGGAATGGAGATGCTGTTGCTGCCGGAACTCACGCGCGCAAAGGTGGCGCAGACGGTCAGGTCGGAATTCCTTGCGTATCTCAGGATTCTGTCGATCTGATCCTCGGATACGCGGGCATTGGCCCACTCGGCGACAAGGGAAGGATAGACCTCGCGCATACCCGACTGAAAGATTTCGCCCGGATTCGTTGCCAAGCCGGAGTCTAGCGCCAGGCTGAATATCTTCGGGTTGGCTGTGGGATCAACGGGGAGGAGACGATCGTCGTTTTTGACCGCCGTTATGGATCGATCGGCGATTTCCTGAGCGAACGCCAGGTTTTCAGGAGAGGAGACTGTTTCCCTGAGTCGGTCGATGGAAACCGTTCTTTCGCGATGCAGCCCCAGGCTGCTTTTTGCCCGGAGAATTTTTGCGACCGATGCATCGATCCGTTTGACCGGGATAACTCCCATCTCGACGGCGCGCTCGATTCCGTTGACGGCGGCGGAGACGTTCGTGGGAAGCAGCACGGCATCCGCTCCCGCCTGGATGGCGCCGACTGCGGCCAGGCCCGTCCAGTATTTATTCCTTATACCACCCATTTCCAGTGCGTCGGTCACGACGATACCGTCAAACAGAAGCGTTCCGCGCAGAAGATCCGTTAGAATTTCCCTGGAAAGAGTTGCGGGTACGGAAGCTTCTTCGGTCAATTCGGGAACGGCGACATGGGCCGTCATCACGGCATCGACCCCCGCTTCGATTGCACTTTTAAAAGGCACCAGTTCTACGGCGAGCAGCCGTTCGAGATTCGACGGCACCACCGCCAGGCCGACATGGGTGTCGGTTGCCGTATCCCCGTGCCCGGGAAAATGTTTGGCCGTCGTCAGGGCCCCGCCCTCGCGGGCGCCCCGGATGTAAGCGGACCCCATCCGGGCCACCAGCCGCGGATCCTCGCCGTAGGAGCGGATATTGATGACGGGATTATCCGGATTGTTGTTGACGTCGACCACGGGGGCAAAAAGCCAGTGGACGCCGAGGGCCCTGGCTTCCCGGGCCGTAATCAGCCCCTGCCGGTGCGCAAAATCTTCGGACCCTGTTGCTCCCACCGCCATGTTCCATGGGAACGAGGTGGTGTCCGCGATTCGGAACGAGGCGCCGTTTTCAAAGTCGGCCGAAACCAGCAGCGGCAATTTGGAGCGGGACTGAAGTTCGTTGAGAAGAAGGGCCGATTCATAAATGTTGCCGGCAAAAAGCACAAAGCCGCCGACATGGTATCGCACTATTTCCTCCTCGAGCTCCCGGAACCTTTCATCTTTTTGATTGAGGAAATTCCCCCGTACTCTCACATGAATCAGCTGGCCGATTTTTTCCCGGAGCGTCATTGCGGCGAGGGTTTCCGTCACCCAGGCCTGATCCGGCGCTTCAATCCTGTATTCGAATTGCTCGGAGTCTACGGACGGCAACCGGGAGACGGCTCCATAGAAGAGGAGCGCACACAGGATTGCAAGAAGTATGAAGGCGGATTTTGGGGTCTTAAAAAGTTTCATGGCATGGAGAGAATCGAATTTACTTTTTTAGAACGGGTTCTCCTGATGCGTGCTGTTCATCCGCTGCGGACCGCATGATGAAGCCAGAGTATCACAAAGCGGTTTGGAAGATATCTTTTTTCTATGGATACCGGGGAGGCTTTCCGGTTTAGAATACCGTCCGGAAACGTCATGACAAAAGGAATCGAAATTTCGGTACTTTCCGGAAAAGATGCGAATGCTTCCGCCCTGCATCTTTCGAAGATAATGCCGGAAGCCTATGAAGATCTCCGGAGGCTGGCGCGCGGCTACATGGCGAGGGAAAGGCGCGGAATGCAGACTTTGCAGGCGACCGCGCTGGTGAACGAGGCCTACCTGAGACTGAAAAAAGAAAAGGCGCGCGCGTGGCGCAACCGGGCCCATTTTTGCGCAATCGCGGCCCGTGCCATGAGGGAAATCCTGGTTGAAAAGGCCAGAGCCAGGGCTGCCGGCAAGCGGGGCGGATCCCGGGCTCGGATTAGTTACACGGATGATATCGCATCCGGCGGAGAACAGTCGATCGATCTGCTGTCGCTGGACGAGGCAATGCAACGGCTCGAGAGGCAGGATTCCCGGCTGGCGCGGGTCGTGGAACTTCGCTTTTTCGGCGGGCTCACGGTTGAGGAAACGGCCCAGGCCCTGAATCTTTCCGCAATATCCGTAAAACGTGCCTGGAACATGGCAAAAGCCTGGCTGAAAAGGGAGATGGAAAATTAAAGTGGACCCTGAAAGGTGGCGGCGGCTCAAGGAGATTTTTGAAGAGGCGGCGGAGGCGGATGAATCCGGCCGGGCCGATTTCCTGGAAAAAGCCTGCGGGGAAGATACCGATTTAAAGAATGAAATAGCGGCGCTTCTGAAACACCACAAAAGCGACGGCTTTCTCGAAAATCCCGCTTCCCGGGCATTTCCCGATCTGCTCGACAGCGTTGTGGACGGTATTTCTCCCGGAAAACGCCTGGGATCCTATACGATCATCGAAAAAATTGCCAGGGGCGGTATGGGTATCGTCTATCTGGCCCATGACGAACGGCTCGACCGGCAGGTTGCGATAAAGATGCTTCCAAAGGAGTTCCTGGAGGATTCCCGGCAGAAAGAACGGATCCGGAGGGAAGCCCGCGCCGCTGCCAGGCTGTCCCATCCGGGCATTGCCACGGTGTATTCCCTTGAGGAATCCGGGGACGATATTTACATCGTGTCGGAGTATGTAAAGGGGCGGACACTGCGCGAAGTTATGGGAGGATCCCGCCTGACCTTAAGACCTCTTTTGGATATTGCCCTGCAAACCGCAAGAGCGGTTGCCGAAGCGCACAGGCACGGGGTTTTTCATCGGGACCTTAAGCCTGAAAATATCATGCATGCCTCCGGAGGAAGCATCAAAATTCTCGATTTCGGTCTGGCCCGGATAGAGGAAGGGGAGCGCCGCAGGAACGACACACGTCTTACCGGTGCCGGAATGTTTCTCGGCACGCCGGCCTACGCATCCCCGGAACAGCTGCTGGGAACGGATGTCGATTTTCGTACGGATATTTTCTCCTTCGGCGTTCTTCTCTATGAGATGGCAGCGGGTAAGCACCCTTTCGGTGAAGCGGGATACATCGCCACTATTGCACGGATCCTTGAAGGGGAAGCGCCGGATCTTACCCGCGAGGACCCGTCGATCCCGGAGGAACTGGACCGTATCGTCCGCCGCTGCACCCGGAAACGGCCGGAGAACCGCTATCCGGACATGCAGGCCCTGCTCGACGACCTGGAACTTCTGGGCCAAACCTGCGGAGTGGAATCGAAACCTTCCCGTGCCGCCGACGGCAATAAAGCGACGAAAGGCCCCCGGCTTCACCCGCTCTGGTGGTGGCAGTTTCACCAGGCCGCAGCCGGCTTCGGTTACTACGGCATGGTGTACCCACAGTGGCGCGTAAAGCAGTGGCTGGGAGGCGTTGAGGGCTCCCTCCTGTTTTTTCCCCTGCTGGCTGCCGTAATGATTGCAGCCAACCTGCGCCTGCACCTGTGGTTCACTTCCAGATATTATGCTTCCGAGCTTGCCCGGCAGCGCCGGAAGGTGTCGTTATGGATCCGTTCGGCGGACTGTCTCTTCGTATGCATGCTGGCGATCTCGGCCGTCCGTATTCACACGATGCACGCTGTTATCGCAACGCTGCTGATGGCCGTCGCGATCGGGAGTCTGGTGGCTTTCACCCTGATAGAACCCACCACGGCCCGTGCGGCATTGAAGGACGAACGTTGAAATTCCGCCGCCGGTCCGCTTTACGGGGATATCCGCCCTGAAACCCGAAAGCCGCAGCCGAGCGTCAGTCTGCGGCGCCGTTTTGTGCGTTTTTCAAATTCCGGATCAGCCGTTCGCGCATGGACACAAGCGTCCTCTCCATCGATTCACGGGCGACTTTTTTGATTAGGGGACGGATCATGAATTCCAGGACTGCCGGAACGGACCGGCTCAGGGTTATAGATTCGCATTCCACGATGACTCCGCCGTCTGTTTCTTCATAACGCCAGTAGGAATTCATGCGCCACAGAAACCCGTGATCGTTCCCTTCGGGTTTTTCACGTTCCCTGTTTCCGTCAAGCCGTTCGACTTCCGCAATTTTAGTCGCGTGGCTTCTGCTGGAAGCCCTGTAAGGTCCGTGGCGCTCGAAACGGACCCTGTGTTCGGTGTTGTATACGACAGTGATGATTTTCGAGCGCTGCAATTTCAAGAATACTTTCAGATGGACGGGAGAGTGTTCCAGAACCCTGGATTCGAGCACGTCCTCCTGTTCCATATCTGCGGGAACGGGATTTTCAATTCTCGAAAGAACCCCGCCGAGTGTCACTCCCGGAACAAAAATGGCGCCCCGCCAGTGATGAATCCTTCCCCTGGAAATTTCGATGCGAGTGGCATTCTCACCGGTGGATTCCATCGCCGCAACGGGAATTTCCCCGGACAATACTTTATTGCGTTCGCTTTTATCCTTCACGTTCTCAGTGAAATCGCCGGCGAGAAATCCTTTTTCTGATTCCAGTTCGCGCCCGATGCGCGCTTCGGTGGCGCTTACATAGGCGTCCCAGGCTTCCGCTGTTTCCGGATTCAAAACGGCGGCCTGGATTGCCGCGATCGGATAAATCAAAAGCCCTGCAGAAAGTGCGAGCATCCGTAATGCGTTTTTACGGTGCGTTGTATCCATGTTCAGTCTCCCGAGTTCATTTGAGTATGGCTGCAGCGGAAAACAAAACGATCCCCTGCGAAAAAATTAATGACGGAGCAAATGGCTATGGAAAGGATGTTGGCCAGCCGGGAATCAAAGGACACGGTATCCACAAAAATGGGCACAAGAAGAAGGATTCCCGAAAGTGATGTCATGCCGTTTGCCAGGTGAAAATACAGAAACCGCACAATGATGGGATTCCGCGACGTTCGGCGTCGGTCCGCCCACGTCCACCGTCCGTGCCAGATGAAGTTGTGCAGGATTGCCGCTTCAACCGCCAGGATGGATGCCGGGTAATAATCCATTCCAATCCCCATTTCAAGCAGGGAAAGAGTCCCCATGTGGACGGCAAAGCCCATGGCTCCCACCAAATAGAAGATCAGGCATCGTCCGGCCGTTGAAGTATTCCGTAAATGTATTTGCATGTCGGTAATCCGGGTAATTTCCAATAGGTCGTTCGTGTGCTCTACCGGGTTTCCATCTGATACAGGATGCGTGTGTTTCGGATCGACGAGAATGTGAAAGCCGTTATAAGACCCGCAATCGCCAGGGCTCCGCCCACGTCAAAGAGCAGGTAAGGTCCAAACCCGCCGATTTGAACATACGGATGGACCATGAGGACCAGCGCACCGGCAGACAGAACGACCCGCAGTTCGGTAGGGCCGAAACCGAATGTGGCCAGACGGAAGACCTGCCGTACATGCGTGGCTAGAAAAACTTCCGCTTCGACCAGTGCGAATGCGGCAAGCAGCGCCACGGCCATGATCGGGCTCATGTATCCGGACAGAGCGATCCCGCCCAGCAGGGCTGCCGTGCCGATCAGGTCGATAACGTGATCCACGTAGTATCCGTAGCGCGGACGCTGCCGGTTGCGGAAGCGTGCCAGCGTGCCGTCCAGGCTGTCTCCGAACCAGTTGACGGCCAGAAAGAAAACGACAAGGAAAAGGACCGGTTTATGGATCCCGGACATCCAGAAACTTGCGCCGGCTGCAATCATCGCGAAAAGCCCGAGAAGAGTCATATGGTCGGAATGAATCCACCGCGGCATGTTTCGGGCCAGCAGGTTCAGGGCTTTTTTTTCGGGAATCGCCAGCAGGCCCCTGTTTTCACGAATGTGCAATTTTACGTCGGTTTTCATGTTGAGCTCCTTTCAACCGGATAATGTGAAAACCGGGCGGGAAACGGATCATGAAAAATTTTCGGGCACAATGCGGTTTATGGAACGCGGGACGAATTTAGAACGGCGTATGGATTGCGTTTCAAAATCCGGCTGAATTGCTTATAATCTAAAGGTTTTGTAACAGGAATTTTCTTAAGGTGACGCCATGCACAATGTAATTATTGTCGGATCAGGGCCTGCAGGGTACACCGCAGCCATATACGCTGCGCGCGCAAACCTGTCTCCGGTCATTCTTGCGTCGGAACCAAGGGGGCAACAGATGCCCGGCGGCCAGCTCATGTTCACCACGGACGTGGAAAATTTCCCCGGCTTTCCCGACGGGGTGCAGGGCCCGGATTTGATGGAAATGATGAAAAAACAGGCGCTTCGCTTCGAGACGGAAATGATCGAAGAGGATGCTCTTGAGGCGGATTTCAAGCCCGGCGGGCCATTCAGAATCCGTTCCCAATCCGGCTGGCATGAAACGCGTTCGGTCATTATCGCAACGGGCGCAGCGGCGAAATGGCTCGCACTTCCCGGGGAAGAGAAATTCCGCAACCGGGGGCTCTCCGCCTGCGCCGTTTGTGACGGGATGTTTTTCCGCAACCAGGAAGTCATGGTTGCAGGGGGCGGTGATTCGGCCATGGAGGAGGCGCTGACGCTGACGCATCATGCTTCAAAGGTGACGGTCGTGCATAGACGGGATGCATTGAAGGCCAGCAAAATAATGCAGGACCGGGCCCGCAACAATCCCAAAATCCGGTTTCTCTGGAATACCGTCATTACGGGATATGAAGGCGACGAAGTTCTCAAGGCGGTCAAGCTCAAAAACACGGTAACCGGGCAAGAGGGAGTGGAGCCCGTATCCGGCGTCTTCATGGGTATCGGGCACCATCCGAATACGGAATTCCTGGGGGGCGTCCTCGAACTGGATGAAAAGGGGTACATCGTGACGCAAAACGGCGTGGAAACCAGCATGGAGGGAGTCTTCGCCGCAGGGGACGTGCACGACCGCCATTACCGGCAGGCCATTACGGCGGCGGGCTTCGGATGCATGGCCGCTTTGACGGCGGAACGCTGGCTGGACGGGCGCGGCACGCAATCATAGCCTCAATTCCAGAGCTCAAGAATCCCTAAATTGTTTGCCTATCAATAAATAACGGCTTACAGGCGTTGCTCTCGACTTAGGTGAAATTGGATCCTCACTCGTTCGCTTGTCTTGATCCATTGGCATCGGACTTTTCATACGTCGCAGTAACGGAATTGAGGTCGTGGGAAATTCCAAGAAAAAAGTCATTGCCTATTACGTCAGCGCCCACGGCTACGGGCATGGAGTCCGGTCCTGCGACATCATCCGGGCCCTCAATCGCCTGGATCCGGATTTAACCGTTGATGTTGTCAGCGGCCTGCCGCAGGAATTCCTTTTCAACCGCATCAGCAGCGCACCGAACAGCTTCCGTAATGATGCCTTCGATCTGGGAATGGTTCAGAAGGACTCCATACGCGTGGATGTACCCGCAACCTTAAACCGCCTCGAACGGCTTTTTGACCGGAGGGAAGAGCGGATCGAGCGGGAGATCCGGTACCTGCAGGAGAGCGGCGTCGACCTGGTGATCTGCGACATTCCAGACCTTCCTCTGGAAGCCGCGGCGAAAGCGGGCGTTCCGCGGATGGCGGTCGGAAATTTCGGATGGGACTGGATCTACGCCGGTTTTACCGGAAGGGATCCCCGGTGGGCGGGCATAGTCGACAGGATCCGCGAGGCCTACGGGAAGACGGATCTGCTGCTGAGGCTGCCTTTCAGCGACTCGATGGAGGCGTTTCCGGTCATTGAGGACATCCCGCTTGTCGCTTCTCCCGGAAAATACCGGCGGGATGCCATAGCCGGATTAGTTCGCTGCGATATGAGGAAAAAATGGATTCTCATTTCGTTTACGAGCCTTTCCTGGAGCGGGCAGGCCCTGGACCGGATAGAGCGGTTGAAAGACTATGAATTCTTCACCGTTCATCCGCTTTCCTGGAGCCGGTGTAACATCCATACCCTGCTGCGGGAGCAGTTCCCGTTTTCCGATATCGTCGCTTCCGTGGACGCCGTTGTATCGAAACCCGGTTTCGGGATCCTGTCGGACTGCGTGGTCAACCGCAAACCGCTGATCTATGCCGATCGCAGCGATTTCCCCGAGTTTGAAGTTCTGGAAGCCGGAATCCGGCGCCACCTGAAGCATCTTCACATACCCGCATCGGACCTTTATATCGGGAATCTCGAATCCAGCCTGGAACGTATCTGGACCCGCCCGGAGGGGAAGGCGCCGCTGCGCCATGGCGGCGATTCGGTCGCGGCCGGCAGGATTTGCAGCATGGCTGGATAAAATAAGGACGGGAGAGTAAGGGCTGTTCTTGAAGCAAGATGCCCGCCCCCGTTTTTATTTGGACAACTCCCGCCTGAAAAATTCGCGGATTATCCTAATGAGGGCGTCGTGGTTGCCGCGGCGAATCCCGAAGGGGGGTTGAATCTCCAGGAAGCGAAATCAAAATCCTCCAGGCTACGGATAACCTGGTGGGCCCGTCCATAGTCGCTGTCGGGCATATTGGGATCCGGTACCGCTACGGCGTACATGCCCGCCTCGCGGGCGGCTTCTATGCCCGCGGGAGAATCTTCCAGGACAAGGCAATGTTCCGTGGAGACCCCGAGCATTCTCGCGGCGAGGAGAAAGATGTCCGGGGCCGGCTTTCCTTTTTTGATGCCCGGATTGTCTCCTGTAAGGACGATGCTGAAGATGCGGAACCACTCACCGTGCCGGATGGTTTTGAGATCGTAATGATGCCGGGTGGAGCTGGTCGCCACCGCCTGGGGAATGGACATGCCCTCGAAGCGCCGGGTCAGACCGACGGCGCCGGGCATAGGTTCCGCTTTCGGGAAAAGGGCCTCCAGCAAAGGCGCCCTCATTTCCAGGTATTGCTCGACGGAAAGAGGCAGCTCGAGGGCATCGATCATGGCGCGGGCCGAAGCGTGGGCGGGAAGACCGATCATTTTCTTTTTGACGGTCCAGTCGAAAACCTTGCCGTATCGTGCGGCCAGCATCTCGTGAGCTTCCGTATAAAAAGGCTCCGTGTCCAACAGGAGACCGTCCATATCGAAAATAACATGAGAAATGGAGTGCGTCATTATGAGTCCCTTCCCATAAAGCATCGGGTATGCATGATACCTCAACCTGTTTAAAATGGAACCGGGGAGCCCCAAACTTGCGGAATTTTTGCCTCGCGGGGGAATGGAAGACCGCCGTATCAATTTTCGGGATGACCCGCGCACCGGGCGTGCTATCATGTAAATTCGCCAATGGTCTTGAGGAATGAGTGAGGGATGGACAGGAACACGGATGGGGGACTGACGGACGCTCTCGGCCGTCCGCTCAAGGACCTGAGAATTTCGGTTACGGACCGGTGCAATTTCCGCTGCCAATACTGCATGCCGCTCGAAAAGTACGCGTGGATCGACCGGCACGAAATACTGACCTTTGAAGAGATTACCCGGCTGGCGGGCCTTTTTGTCGGGCTGGGCGTCGAGGAGATTCGCCTTACCGGCGGCGAACCGCTGATGCGGCATAACCTGGAATTTCTGGTTGGACAGATTTCGCATGTCGACGGACTGAAGGATCTTTCCCTTACAACGAATGCTTCATTGCTGGCGGAACAGGCCCGAGGGCTGGCAAAAGCGGGATTGAAAAGGATCAACGCCAGCCTCGACACTCTTGATCGGGGAAAATTCCACCGTCTGACCCGCAAAGACGGCCTCGACAACGTCCTTTCCGGGCTGAAGCAAGCCACCCTTTGCGGATTGAGTCCGATAAAGCTGAATTCCGTCATTCAGCGGGGCGTCAATGATGACGACATAATCGAGCTGGTGGCGTTCGCCCGAAAGAACGGCTATCCGATACGATTCATCGAGTACATGGACGTAGGAAATTCCAACAACTGGGTTTCCGACCTTATGGTTCCCAAGGGCGAGATCCTCCAAGCCATCAGAAAGCTTTTCCCGCTGGATGAGGGCGCAAGGAACGACGAAAGCGCACCCAGCGTCGATTACCGCTTCCGGGACGGCGCGGGGAATGTCGGGATCATCGCCTCCGTTACCGAACCGTTCTGCCGGGGCTGCACCAGGGCGCGCCTCACGGCGGACGGGAAGCTGGTGCTGTGCCTGTTTTCGGACAAGGGATTTGACCTGAAACGCCTGCTGCGGGGAGGCGCGACCGACGGGGAACTTGTGGCAGCCATCCGTTCGCTCTGGAGCGCCAGACGGGACCGCTATTCGGAAGAGCGCCTGGAGGCGATGAATTCGGGCGAATACCGGCCCAATTCGAAGAAAAAGATCGAAATGATCAGCCTTGGAGGATGACGGATTAGGCGCCGGTTCATCGCAAGCCGGGTGTATGGATAAAAGACACGACAATGGACAGGGCTGTCGCCGCAAGACAGACGGCGGCAGCAATGAAATGTTCCGCTCTTTCCTCCTGAAACGGATTCAGTAACCACGCAACGGCAAAGCCGCCCGCGAAACCTCCCAGATGAGCGGCATTGTCTATGCCCGGAACAAGAAATCCGAAAACAAACAAAATCACGGCGTAAGTCATGGCCTGGCCGCTTATGCGGCTGCTCCCGCCCCTGCGTCCATAGGCAACCAATGCGCCCAGTAGCCCAAAGATGGGAGCAGAGGCGCCGATCGTCAGCGGAATTCCTGCGACAGTACTGAGCAGGAACCCTGTGATGGAGGAGGCGGTGTAAATAATCACCGTACGGGAGGTTCCAAACAACTCACACGTTGCGGGTGCGAGCTGGCGAATCCACAGCATGTTGAAAAGAATATGCAATACGCCGCCGTGAAGCCAAGAGGCACTGAGGAGTGTCCACCACCTGCCGGCCTCGAAGACAGGAATGCTTCCACTGGCACCGAACATAAAAAGGCTGACGGAACTGGGCTGAATCAACGACATCCCTCCCGGCCGGATACCGCGCGGGTCATAAAGCAGGGTGGCGATGAAGAGGCCGGCGCAGGCCCAGGTCACAATCGAGACAAAGCTCAGGTTGTAACCGAAACGGCGCAGCAAGGGGGCAAAGCCCCACATGCCCGGGTTGCGCCTGCCGCAGTTCCAGCACTCGGAATCGTTGACTCCCACCAGCTTGCCGCAGTAGGGGCAGACGACCGATCCCTCTTTTTGCCTTTTGAACATTCCGTCCCTCATTGCAGATTATTAAAATAAAAACTATCGGAAGGAATATTACTATATAAAAGCAGAAGGCTGTACCCTTGAAGACAGAAGACAGAAGGCCTTCAACGTTCAACGATGCTTTTCTTTTTAGGGTGCGACGCTCAACGCGCAACATTTAACGTATTTTGAGAGAGGTTGCCGGGTTGAAAAAAATCACAGTCGCAGTGATAGGCGCCGGAAGCTGGGGAACGGCATTGGCCCAGCACCTGGCCGGATTGAACCATGAAGTGCGCCTCTGGGCTTACGAAAGGGAAGTGGCGGACGGCATTCTATCCGCAGGGGAAAACCGGCCCTATCTTCCCGGAATAAAACTCCTGGAGTCCATCCGGCCGACAACGGACATCGCGGATGCAGTTTCCGGCGCGCGCTACGTTCTGACGGTCATGCCGTCGCACGTCTGCCGCAGCCTGTACGAAAGACTGCTTCCTCATCTGCAGCCGGAAATGACTCTGGTAAGCGCGACCAAGGGGCTGGAAGAAAATAGTCGGTTGCGGGTGAGCGAAGTCATTCACAGTGTGGTGGGGAAGCGTTTTAATCCGCATGTAGGCGTCGTCTCCGGGCCTAGCTTTGCTCCGGAAGTCGCGCTCGGTCGCCCCACGGCGGTCGTGGTGGCCTCCGAGGACCCTGCGGTGGCCGGGAGGATCCAGAAAGACTTCTCATCGGGCTCGCTTCGGCTTTACACCTCGACCGACGTTGCCGGCGCCGAAATCGGCGGCGCGGTGAAGAACGTCATAGCGATCGCGGCCGGAATTATCGAGGGCCTGGGTTTGGGTCATAATCCGATGGCCGCGTTGATTACGAGGGGATTGGCGGAAATTTCCCGGTTGGGCCGTGCCTGCGGAGCTCGCGCGGAAACCCTGTCCGGATTGGCGGGGCTGGGCGACCTGGTTCTTACGTGCACCGGAAATCTCAGCCGAAATCGCAGTGTCGGTGTGGAGCTCGGCAGGGGGAGAAAGCTTCAGGAGATATTGGCGTCTACACATTCGGTGGCCGAAGGCGTGAAAACCACGGCAGCTGCGTTGGCGCTCGCCGCGGCTAAAAGAGTTGAAATGCCGATAACGCGGCAGGTTTCCCTTATTCTGCGGGACGAAATCGCACCCGGGGCAGCCATCGGGGAACTCATGGGGCGTTCCCTGAAAAATGAATAACATACGGTATACTTTATAAATCCATCATCCGATCCTTTTCATTGAAGCGCGCAAATCCGCCGCTAAATCGAAAATTCCTTAATTTGCAGTTAAAATTCGATGAAGAAGGAATAAAATCTTTTGACTTTTCTAAACCGTCCGGTATAGTTACGGATCCATTATGAAAGACACGAGAGAGAATATCATCAACGCAGCCATGAAGCTCTTCGCGGAGAAAGGGTATGCCGGATGCACGATCCGCGAGATCTGCCGGGAAGCGGGGGTTACCAAGCCGGTTCTTTATTATCACTTTCAAGGCAAGGAGAACCTGTATCGGGAGCTCATGCTCGACATTTTCGACAATACCCGGAAGAATCTTCTCCGGCTTTCCAAATCCTGCGGCCCGATCCGGGATCGGCTGATCGAATTCGTATCCTCGGAATTCAACGACTGCAAGAGGGATGCCAACAGCATCCGGCTTGTCTTCAGAATGATGTTTTCGCCGGAGGAAGGGTATCCCTTTTTCAATTTTATCGAGGAGTACGTCAGGGAAAGGGCGATCATTGCGGAGTCCCTGAGCGGCAGGGAAGAAGCGGCGGCCCATGAAGCGGATCCGGAGCTGTTTTCCACGGCGCTGATGGGAATGATGCTGATTCAGATTCTTGAGTTTCTTTTTACAGGACGGAACACTTTAACCAAGCAGAACGCCCGGAAGCTGATCGGCCTGCTGTTGCCGCCACCGGCCGATTGGTGCTAAAAAATATACCGCTCGGTAAATCATGAGGAAGCCGATGCCATCAGGGACTCGAAAATTGACCACATTTTTCATAATCGCCGCCGCGACTCTGCTTCCAGCCAGTGCCTGGGACGAGAGCCAGCCGCTGAGTCTTGAAACGGCGGTCCGACTGGCGCTGGAAAGGCACCCCGATATCCAAATTGCGCTGGACCAGATGTCGGAACTGCGGGGGAAAATTACCGAAGTGCGCTCTTCGGCATTTCCCCAGGTTTCCTTCCAGGGATTCGGACTCCGGCTGCGCGATCCCAGCATACTGAACAGCTCCAGCTTCGACGAAGTCCCGCAGGAATTCCGCGATGCCCTGGTTCCTCGGGCTAGCAACATGTTCGATATGGGGGTGACCGTCCGGCAGCCCCTCTACACGGCCGGGAAAGTGGGCGCCGCTCTGCGCCTGGCCGAAGCAAGCCTGGAAGAAGCGGAAACAAACGGGGATTCCGTGCGGGAGCAGCTGACCTTCCTGGTTTTTCAGGCTTTTCAAAATCTCCTGCTTGCAGAAGCCAATCGGGACGTGGTGCGGGAAACCTACGGCCAGAGGGTGAAGCACCTGGAACAGGCGCGCATTCGCCTTGAAAACGGCGTGGCGACGGAAATCGATGTCCTGAGATCTGAAGTGAATGTGGCCAATATGGAGCCGGAGCTGATCCGTGCTGACAACCAGGTGCGCCTGGCCCGATCCGGTCTGAACAGCCTCATCGTCACCGACCTGGAGAATCCCACCAGGGTCGAAGGGAATCTGGAGTTTCATCCCTGGATGCCCGGGGATCTGGCGTCCGTTCAGGATCGGACGCTCGCGCAGCGGAAATCCCTTCAGGCGCTGCGGCATCAGCTCGAGCAGGCAAAATGGACCCTTTCGCTGGCGCATGCTGAAAACAGGCTGAGCGTGGATCTTGAGGGACAGATCGGCTACACGGTTCGCAAGCCGGAGAATTTTTTCGACAACGATTTCTCGCGCTGGAGCATCACGGCGAATTTCAACCTTCCTCTCTTCGACAGCGGGCGCAAGTCGGGGCTGGTGGTGCAGGCGCAGGCCCGGGTGCGGGCCGCCGAACACAGGCTGGCGAAATCCGAAAATGACGTTCGCCTCGAGGTGAAGCAGGCGTACGACGATATGGAGTCCTCGGCGAAAGCGATCTTCGCCGCCCGTTTGAGCGTGAGACAGGCCGAAAAGGTCCTGGAGATGATGCAGGCAAACTATCAATACGGCGCGGCGACCACCCTGGATGTCCTGGATTCTCAGACCGCGCTGGCAGTCGCCCGGAACGCCCAGATCAGCGCCATTTACGAATACGAGATGACGAAAGCGCGATTGCGCTTGGCTTCGGGCAGTCCGATTCTGGATCGGGAGGGAAACCGGTGAAGATTTCATTTCCAATTTTTATATTGATTTCTGTCCTGACAACCGCCGTGTTCGGTTTGCCGGGCTGCGGTGCGCCGGCGGAAGAAAAGGACGATTCAGGCAGCGGGCCCGGCGCCGCCCCTGCACTCACGGTAAAAGTGGAGCCCGTAGTGCGCACCGAATGGGCCGGCACCGTGGCCATATCCGGAAACCTGCGGACGCTTTCCAAAGTGGAAGTGAAACCCGAAGTCGGCGGGCGCCTGGTCTCCACCCTTGCCGACGAAGGAGACCTGGTCCGGGAGGGGCAGCTTCTGGCGGAAATTGAGCAGACCAACTATCAACTGGCCTACCGGCAGGCCGCGGCGGCTCTGCAGGTGGCGCGGGCGGGCCTTGAGCGGGCACTCGTTTCGGCCGAATTCGCCCAAACGGAAAAGGAGCGTGCGGACAACCTTCTCAAGAGCGGAGGCATAACCGAGAAGGATCACCAGGCGGCCGCTACCGGGATGAGGGAGGCTGCAACGCAAGTCGGGCTCGCCGAAGCGCAGTGCGCGCAGGCCGAGGCGGCTTTGGCGATCGCCGAAAAGGCCCTGGGGGACTGCAAAATATTCGCCCCGGCACCTGGGATCGTCCAGAAACGTTTCTTTGATGCAGGATCCCTTCTAGGTCCGGGCGCGTCTGTTTTTACATTGGTCGACAACAGCAGGCTGGAAATGGAGTGTGTCGTTCCCTCCTACCAGCTTGTGTCCATCCGTCTGGGCCAGCCGGCTGAATTCACAACCCCTTCATGGGGAGAAAGAAAGTTTGGAGGCGTCGTTTCAGCCATCAATCCGACGATTGATCCCGAAAGCCGCTCGGTCAGGATCCGGCTCAAAGTCGAAAATCGAAACATGGAGCTGCGGGACGGTATGTACGCGAGAGGCGAGATTACAACGGACAGGCAGAAGGATGCGCTGGTCATTCCTAGGGACGCCCTTGTTCCCGAAGAGCATGCATCCGAATACGGGAGCGTCTTCGTCGTTGAAAACGGGAAGGCCGTGCTCAGGCGCATCCTGGTCGGCGACGGCAGGCAGGATCGCCTATGGGTGAGGGAAGGACTTGAGGAAGGGGAATGGATCATCGTGGAAAGGGGCCCGTCATTGAAAGACGGAAGCGCCGTGCGCGTCCTGTCCGATGCTGCGGATAGCGGGAGTTAGGCGATGATACTTTCAGACCTTTCCGTTAAGCAGCCGGTCTTTGCCACGATGATGATGGCGGCTCTGGTTGTCCTGGGGATTTTCTCCTACAAGGAACTGCCGATCGACCTGTTTCCCGATGTGGACATGCCCGTGGTTACGGTCCAGACTCAGTACCCCGGCGTATCCCCAGAAACAGTCGAAACCGAAGTAACCAAAAGGATCGAGGAGGCGATCAATCCCATCGAGGGCGTCCGGCATATTTCCTCGACATCGACCGAGGGCGTTTCCGTCGTCGTCACCGAGTTCGAACTCGGAACCGACATTCATACCGCCGAACAGGAGGTCCGGAGCAAGATAAGCGCCCTGCGGCGCGATTTCCCCGCCGGGGTGGAGGAGTCCGTCATCGAGCGCCTGGATCCTGCGGACATGCCGATCGTTACGCTTTCGGTTGCTTCCCCTGAGCTGGATCCCGTCGAGCTGACCACCCTGACCGAGAAAGTGATCAAACGCAGGCTCGAAGGAATCGAGGGTGTCGGGTCCCTGACGATCATCGGCGGACAACGGCGCGAAATACAGGTGTATCTCGACCCCACGCGCATGAAGGCATACGGTCTGACGGTTCCGGATGCAGTCCTCGCGATCCGGCGGGGCAATATGGAGATTCCGGCCGGAAAAGTGTTCAACCGGTCCATGGAGGAACTGGTTCGGATCGATGAAAAGCTGGCCGATCCCGGGCTGTTTCGGGATCTCATCGTAAAGAACATCGGCGGCACTCCCGTCTATCTCCACGAAATAGCCGGAATCGCGGACGGGTATGAGGAACAGAGAACGCTGGCGCTCCTCAACGGGGAACGCGCGGTTGCAATGGAACTCCGCAAGCAGTCGGGAAGCAATACGGTCGATGTCGCCGAAGCCGTCGCAGCCGCCCTTCCGGCGCTCAACCGCGAGTTGCCCGGGCGGACACGACTCAGTGTCGTGAAGGATTCCTCTCATTTCATCAAGGAGTCGGTGGAGGATGTCGAGAATGCCCTGATTCTGGGCGCCGTTTTTACGGTTTTCATCGTTTTCCTCTTTCTCAACAGCTGGCGCAGTACGGTGATTACCGGCCTGACCCTGCCCGTATCCATCATTTCCGCCTTCATAATCATGAAGATATTGGGGTTTTCAATCAATTTCATGACCCTTATGGGACTTTCGCTCTCGGTCGGCCTGCTGATCGACGACGCCATTGTGGTGCGGGAGAATATCGTCCGCCACATGCAGTTCGGCCGCGACCACTACGAAGCCGCCCGCGCGGGAACGTCGGAAATCGGGCTTGCCGTGATGGCCACGACTTTTTCCATCATCGCCGTGTTTGTTCCCATTGCGTTTATGAAGGGTATCGTTGGAAGGTTTTTCTACGAATTCGGCATTACGGTGGCGTTCGCGGTTCTTGTTTCCCTGTTCGTATCCTTCACGCTCGATCCGATGCTGTCTTCGAGGTGGTACGATCCCGCTGTGGAAACAAGGCGGAAACGGCGCGGATTGGCACGGTTACTCGCCCGATTCGATCAAGGTTTCAACGATCTGGGCGAGTCCTACAAGAAGGCTGTCACGTTTTCGCTCCGCCACCGCGGGCTGGTTCTGGGCGTTTCCGTGGTTCTTTTTGCGTGCAGCCTCTACGCATTTCAGTTCCTGGGGCAGGAGTTCATGCCGTCGTATGACCGCGGAGAATTCCAGGTAAGTTTCAAGACTTCGCCCGGCAACACAATCGAACAGACGGAGGCGATAGGGAATGAGATCGACCGGATTATAACGGAAATGCCGGGAGTGGACTCCACCTTCATAACCATCGGATCCGGTTCCAACGCCGCCCTGAATGAAGGGGCCGTCTACGTAAAGCTGAAGCCTAAAAACGAAAGGCCCTTTTCGATGGATGCAATGAGGATTCAGCTGAGAAGAGACCTGGCCGGTTACGGGAAGGCGATCGTCAGCATAGAAGACGTTCCGGACATGGGGGATGCACGTCCGTTTCAGTTGAGCGTCCAGGGATCCGACATCGACAGGCTGGACGAGATTTCGGTGCAGGTGGCCGATTATCTGAAGACCGTGGACGGGGCCGTCGATATCGACCGTAGCCTGGATCCCGAAAAGCCTGAAATTGTCGTGGAAATTGACCGGCACATGGCATCGGAATTGGGCATTGATCTGGAGTCGCTGGCTGTCACCATGCGGACGCTGCTGTACGGGGAAGTGGCCACGCAATTCGAAGACGAGGACGGGGATGCCTACGATGTCAGGGTCCGGCTGGCGGAACGGTTCCGGAACTCCGTGGATGCCCTGAAGGACATCGATCTTTTAAGTTCTGAAAAGGACGGAGACGGCAACGATATTCTGATACCTGCAGGGCAGGTAGCCAGTTTCAAAAGGAGCGCCGCTGCATCCCAGATCCGCCGGCTGGATCTGGCCCGGGAAGTCCGTGTTTACGCCAATATGGCAGGAAGGCCGATGGGAAGCGTGGAAGATGACATCAAGAAAGGCCTCGAGGAAATGGAGTTCCCCGCCGGCTTTGAGGTTTCCTTTACGGGAGAATCGGAGGAAATGGGGGAAACCTTCGAATACATTTTTGATGCATTGTTCCTGGCGGTGGTGTTCATTTACATCATTCTTGCTTCCCAGTTCGCCAGCTTCATCCATCCGTTGTCCATTATGCTGTCCCTGCCGCTGTCCCTGATCGGCGTGGTCGGCATGATGGCGCTGTCCGGCGACACCCTGAATATCATGTCGATGATCGGATTGGTTCTGCTCATGGGGCTGGTGACAAAAAACGCCATCCTCCTGGTGGACTATACGAAAAGAATGAGACTGCAGGGAAAAGACAGGATGTCTGCCCTGGTGGAAGCGGGCAGAACGAGGTTCCGGCCCATCATCATGACGACGATGGCGATGATTTTCGGCATGCTTCCCCTTGCCTTTGAAATCGGCGCCGGTTCGGAAATGCGCGCCCCCATGGCGCGGGCCGTGATCGGCGGGTTGATCACGTCGACATTGCTGACGCTGATCGCGGTTCCCGTCGCGTATTCTCTTCTCGACGATCTGGGGCGGAAACGGCATCGGAAAAAGGAAGAGTAAACAGACGGCTTTTACATCCTTGAACGTTTTCCTTCGAAAGACTATAGTTTTCATCGCATGCACCCTAAATTACTCGAAACCCCTTATTTCACCCTTCATACATACGGCGTGATCCTGGCCGTTGCGTATCTCTGCGCCTACCTGTGGCTGTCCCGCAGCGCACAGAGGGAAGGGATCAACCGGGAGCGCATTGCGGGACTTGCCCTGTGGGCAATTATCGGCGCCATCCTGGGCGCCAAACTTCTGCTGATTCTGCGAATGGCACCCTACTACCTGGAGCATCCTTCGGCATTTTGGTCCTTTTCGACACTGCAAAGCGGAGGAGATTTCTACGGAGGGTTTGTCGGGGCTCTGGTTTCTTCGATCATTTATTTGGGAAGGCACCGGGAACTTTCCCGCTGGAAGATTGCCGATTTGTGCGGCCCCGCAATTGCGCTGGGACAGGGAATCGGAAGAATCGGGTGTTTCATGGCCGGATGCTGCTACGGGCGACCGACGGGGCTTCCATGGGGGGTGGCATACACCGACCCCGCCGCTGCGGAAATAGTCGGTACGCCGCTGGGAATCCCCCTGCATCCCACACAGGCATACGAATCCCTGACGTGCTTCGCCCTGTTTTTTTTCCTTGTGCGGCTTTCGGGCCGAAAGCGCTTTGAGGGCCAGGTGATTCTTGCCTATTCGATACTCTATGCGATCCTGCGGTTCTTGATTGAGTTCGCCAGGGGGGACGCGGACCGGGGCTTTATACTCGACGGCCTGCTGTCCACATCCCAGTTTGTCGCTTTGATTGTGCTTGCGGCCGGACTGCCGATTTACGTTTTCAGGTGGAATAATTCCCGGTCGGGTGAATGAGATCCCGGCAGCCCTTTAACTTTCGATGTTCAATCTTGATTCTTTAATTTTGCAAAGAAAAGAAGGAGGACGGTATGAGCCGGAAAAAGATCGGGGTCCTGCTGGCCGGATGCGGCGTCAAGGACGGCAGCGAAATCCATGAAGCCACGCTGACTTTATATTTTTTAAGCAAGCATGAAGCGGAAGCCGTGTGCATCGCGCCCGACAAGGCACAGGCGGACGTTGTCAATCACGTGACCGGGGAGGCGGCGGGAGAAACCCGGAACGTGCTTGTTGAGGCCGCGCGCATCGCCCGTGGAAATATCCGCGACGTCGGCACGGTCACATCGGATGAAATTGACGGGATCATAATTCCCGGAGGGTTCGGCGCCGCGAAAAATCTGACGGATTTTGCTTCCAAAGGCGCGGATTGCAGCGCAGATGAGAACGTCTCCCGGCTGCTCCAATCCATGTTCGAAAAGAAGAAACCCATCGGCGCCCTCTGCATAGCGCCGACTCTTCTGGCCAGGTTGTTCGGACGGTCCCGGGCCGTCGAAATTACCATCGGTTCGGATGCCGCTACCGCATCGTCGCTGGAAAAGATGGGAGCGAAACATAGGACGGCCAAAGTGGACGAAATTGTGGTGGACCGAGAAAACCGCTTGGTCACCACGCCCTGCTACATGCTGGCCGAGAGCATAAAAGAAGTCGGGGACGGTGTCGAGAAATTGGTTTCCGAAATTCTGAAAATGGCGGATTAGCCCTCCTTTTGGAGTCAAAGGGAAATCAATGTCAGGCAGGATGGACCGAAATCTGCCCGGCAAAATCCAGGAGTAAAATCATGACGGCAAACGTAGGCGGATTTTTCAAAACTTTATTGGTTATATCGGCAGCGACGCTGATCTCCGCATGCTCCGATATGCGCGAATTGAACGCTTTAAATCCCATAGTCGTGAACAGTCTGGAGGATTTGGATAGTCCCGCCTCCGGCACGGTCACTCTCCGGTCCGCTCTTGCCTCGGCCAGCAGCGGACAGGGGATACGCTTCGATCCGAGCCTTGATGGAGGAACCATTGAGCTTTCCATTATCGGCGAAAGCCACACAATCCTTAAAGGCGAGGTCATGGGCATGCGGACTGAGCCGAGCGGCCCGGTATCGTATCTCGTGGGTTACTTCGACCGCGATTACGGCAAATCCGCCCTCTATGCAGTCAAAGACGTTCATATCGACGCCTCCGATCTGCCTTCCGGCATCACGATAGCGTGGACCGGGGGCGCCGCCAATTCCGCCCGCGTTCTTGCGGTTTACGGTGATTTGACGATGAAGAGCGTGACGATCACGGGCGGGCGCAGTGTGGCCGAAGATATCTCCACGGCCGACCCGGAAGACCAGCCCTGGACTCTGGCAAGGGGAGGAGCTGTAGCCGTATGGGGCACGGCCCGGCTTACCGACTGCGTCCTCTTCGATAACTATTGCGAGGGCGACTTTGATTCGTCGAGGGATCGCGGGGCCTTCGGCGGGGGGCTTTACGCCGACATCGTCGAGATGGAGGGCTGCATCGTCAGCGGTAACTACATTTTGGGGGGCGGCGCGTCCGGCGGAGGTGTATTTTCGGTTGGGGGCAGGGAGGCCTCGGGCGACACCTCGACCATAACCCGCTCTTCCATCTCGGGCAACGCCATAAGCGCACTTTTTGCCTACGGTGGCGGCGTCTACTCCGATGGAGGCGGGATTGGGAATGCGGGAACGCTCGAGTTGATCAATTCCACCATCGCGGCCAATGTCGTCGAATTCCCGGCCCCCCTGTCGTTCGGCTACTGGCGCGGGGGCGGCGTATACATATCCAACGGTTCGCTGCGCATACAAGGCTGCACCATTGTGGAGAACCAGGTTCACGGCGTGCCGCGAACGGATTCCCTCGGAAGACGGAACCTCGCAGGAGGCGTCGCCGCAACCGTCGGCAATGCCCATGCGGTCGATAGTATGATCATCGGGCACTCGATTGTCTCCGGGAACACCGTTCATGAGTTCATGGGGAATGTATACGAGCACGACATATTCACCGGATCGCTCATGTATTTCAAGAGCATGGGGTACAACCGAATCGGAGAAATCGACTTCAGCCAGATCCTCGTGCCGGTAGGGCAGCGGGGTTGGAGATCCCTCAATAGAAAATTCTACCCCATGGCAGGGGATGAGGATGGAGTGGACGCATCCGAAGTACTGGATCTGGCGACCGGGGTTGTCCGATCCGGTACGATTCTTTCGGTCGGCGCGGACCCCGGCAACCCGGCGCCCCTCTATTACAATCCTCGGGGAAGCGCTCTGGACAGGATTCCCGCCGGGCCCTACGACATCACGGGCTCCTACATGGACTATTCCATCGCTTTCAACACCACCAATGATTTCCTGAGTATCCTGCTTTCCCGGATTGAGGACCATTACGCGCTTCCCGGATTTGCCGCGGACTTTACGTCTGATTTCGAGTCTTTTCTGAACAGTGTGGATATCGATGACGGGATCGCCGGAAATCAGCCGTACACAGATCCCGACGGGGATCCGATATTGACGTTGGCCGATACCCAGTGGTTCGGACCGGCGGAGACCTGGCCCAAGGAACTTCCGAACTACCCTTATATCGAATTCTGGCACAGGCTGGACCGGAATCTGCGGGACGAAAATGTGCCGGGTATGGGAGCCGAACTTCTCGGGAGCAGCGCTTGGGATGCGCTGTTTGACTCCGGCCCTCTCAATGAGAATCCGGACATCGAAATTAGGAAGCTTCCGACCGCATTCTTCGAAGTGGAACTTCAGCCGTTGGATCAGTTGAACAGCCTGCGCCCGGGAAACGCCCTGGGGGATATCGGCGCCATCGAAGCACCCTAGCCCCCCGGGAAGAGCGGATCAGCCCCGTGTAAAGATCGGGTGCCGGATCAAATCTCCAACGCTTTTCAAGATGCAGTCCGCAGCCCGGAGGTGTTTTCCTTCCAGAGTGGATTCAATCGCGAAACAGTACATACCGGCGGCTTTGGCTGCCTCAATCCCCAGCGGCGCGTTTTCGACCACGGCGCAATCCGCCGGTTCCAGGTCGAGGCCTTCGGCTGCTTTTATATAGGGTTCCGGATCCGGTTTCGACCGCTGCAAATCATCTCCGGTCAGAATGAAGTCGAAACAGGCCCTTTGTCCGGGTTTCAGGGCGTATTCCATGTTTTCAAGAGCGGAGCCTGTCACAAGGGCGGTTTTGAACCCGCGCCGCCTCAGGGAATCGACGGCTTCAAAAGCGCCGGGATATTGAGAGACTTTTGCAATGCTGCGGTAAAAGATCCTTTTCTCTTCAATCAACTTGTCCCGACTGTCTTCGGGGATCCGAACACCGCAGTGACGCATGAGAACAGGAAGGATTTCCCGGGACTTCCTTCCTTCATTGAGAAGAACGACTTCCTCGCCGACGGTCGCCCCTCGTTTTGCGAATACGTGACGCCAGGCCAGATAGTGATAGCGGGGAGTGTCGACGATCACGCCGTCCATGTCGAATAAAACCCCCCGAATCATCGAGTTCTTTCTCCGGCGGAATTCAGGAATTGTCGGGCTTCAGCCAGTTCGCTCACGCCGTCATCGGCATCTTTCCAGTCTTCAAGAAATTTTTTCATTTCACTCCGCGCCTCTTCGCGGCTGCCCTTCAGGGCCAGCAGGCGGGACAGGTGAAAGCGCGCCAGCGCGTAATGCGTGTTGTAGGATAAAGCTTCGCGGTAGGCGTTTTCGGCGTCTTCCGGCTGGCTCAGCGTTTCATATATCTGCCCGATCGCATCGAGAAAAAATGCGCGATCGTAGGCCGTACTCCAGTACCCCAGCTTTTCTTTTATCCATTCGAGATCCGCGATTTTGTCATTCGCGTCCTTGACTTTGCCTTCACGCGATAAAATCAGAGCCGACAGGTGCAGATAAAATTTCAGGGCCGGCTTGTAGTTCTGGTTGTTGATGGAATTTATCTCCAGGATTTCATTCAGGTCCTTCATCGATTGCCGTGCGGAGGGAATGTGGTTTCTTTCAACTTCGATCAGGCCTTTCATCCAGATCAGCTCATCGAGCGGGGCATCATTCTGAAAAGATCCGATCAGGCTCAATCCCTGTTCGCACATTTGTCGTCCCCGATTCCATTCGCCCTGTCTGTAATATAAAAACGCCAGGGCGGCATAATACTGCGACTTTTGTATATTGTCCTCGGCGGATGAAAGGAGGGACTGAAGCCTTATCTCCGCGGCCCGATTTCTCCCGCACAGCATGTGAATATAGGAGAGGTTCCGGCTGGCATAATAAATCTGCGGATCGAGCTCTATCGCCTTCAGTTTCATTTCCTCGGCTTTGGCGTAATCGCCCGCCAGCATGTAAATGTCTCCCATACTGTCATAGGCGTTGGCCGATGCGTCCAGTTCCAGATAGCGCTTGCAGGCTTCCAGTGCCTGATCGTGGTCTCCCCGCCAGGAATAACAATAGGCGAGATGGTTGTAGGCTTTTTCGTAGTCTTTGTTCAGCGTTATCGCATCCCGATATTTTACGATGGCGAAATCGATGTCGGCCGTGTGGAAGTAGGACTCCGCCAATTCATATAAGTATTCCTTCTTGTACGGCTGAAGATCGATCAGTTTCTGGAGAAAAACCCTTTCGTCAAAGGGCTTGCCGAAAACCCTCGCAAGCAGGGCTTCCACGCGCAGTTGATCCACCTCGGTCAGCGCCCCCGCTTCTTTGCGCGCCTCCAGTATTTCCGACTGTGCGGCGTCCCACTGATTCTGGAACACGCGCACTTCTCCCAGTATCCGGTGGGCGTCGGCGAATCGGGGATCGATTTCCAGCGCCGCCTGGAGTTCGCGCTCCGATGTATTCATGTCGAGCCGCTCCCAGGCCCGGGCTCCATGATAATAATGGCGCAGCGCATCCCAGCTGGAGGAAAGGAGCTGAACCGCAGGGCGGTAGTCGGGTTGTCTTCCGGTAATGTGCCGTTCTGCCAGGATTGGATCGTAACGCTCGATAAGATCCAGGACCAGACCATCGATCCCTTTATTCAGAAACTCGTCCACCCCGCGGAGCTGTTTTCTCAGAATTTCGTTCTCGCCCCTGGTTTTACAGGTCAAAATAAGCTCCAGGAGTCCAAGAGAATCCTTGACTTCGGCGGAAACGATCATCGCCGGTTCCCGGAGTTCACTTCGCCATCCGAAAAGATCGCGCAATCTGGAAAGACCGCGCGCGTTGGATCTCTCCTGACGCCTGCGGTTCTTTTCTATCGTGACCAGATGGTTGAATTCTTCACCGTCCACAACCGTCAATTCTGGGAACTGAGATAGGATTCTTTTAAGAACGAATCCGACCAGTTGGGCATTCACGGATTCGGAACCGCCTTCAAATTCGACGAATTGTATGCAGGGATAGTAAACGGACCTCCCGAGGTAAAAGATGAATGCGGCGGCCAGAATAAGTGCGCCGGCGGAGGCAGCCGCAACAAGAATTTTCGGTCTTTTCAGAACGCGCACGAATTTTTTATCCCTGAGCCCGCTGCTCTCATTGGCCGGAGAAACCGGTTGTGCCTGGTTCAAGCCTGCGGAGTGCCAGGAGTGCGTCGATGCGCCCGATGCAAGCCTGGCAACGGAACCTCGAACCTCCCTATCCCGTTTCAGCCGTTTCAGGTCGGCGCGCAGGTCGGATGCGGTCTGGTAGCGGAGTTCCCGATCCTTTTCCAGCGCTTTCAAAACGATATCCTCCAGCTTGGGAGGAATCGCCTTGTTTATTTGCATGGGGGGGGCGGGATTTTTCGTAAGAATTTCCTGAAAAAGCACAGGAGGATGGATCCCCTTAAAAGCCGCCGTGCCTGTTAGAAGCTCGTAGAGCAGGGTTCCGAGGGAAAAAAGATCCGTCCTCGGATCCAGGTCTTCTCCGAGGGCCTGCTCCGGCGACATATAGGGGAGCGTGCCTATCGTGACATGAGGGGCGCTTGTGTATTCGGATGTTATTTCGTACGAGTTTATATGCGCCGGCGTCGGCTGCGCTTCGGGGAGATCCGATTTCGGTGTTGTCCACTTGGCCAGGCCGAAATCCAGGATTTTTATGTGTCCCCGGTTTGTCAGGAAGATGTTGGCTGGTTTGATGTCCCGGTGAATGATGCCTTTTGAATGGGCCGCCTCGAGCGCTTCTGCGATTTGCAGCGCCATGGGAACGACTTGATCGATCTCGAGCGGCTTCCCCTGCATTCGACTGCGCAGCGTGCTCCCTTCGAGGAGTTCCATCGCGATATAATGCCGCCGGTCGTGCTCCCCGATTTCGTAGATTGTACAGATATTGGGATGATTCAATGCGGAAGCCGCCCTTGCCTCGCGCTGAAATCTCTGAAGGTGAGCGGGATTGTCGGCCAATTTTTCGGGCAGCAGTTTCAGGGCCACCTCGCGGCCCAGTTTTGTATCCCGCGCCCGGTATACGACTCCCATGCCGCCAGACCCAATTTTTTCCAGAAGCTCGTAATGTGCGATTGTATCAACCGTCATTCGCTGTTCCTTTGAGCAATGAAGCAGGCCATCCTATTCTAACCCAATCGATCCGATTAGTGAGAGGAATCCTGATGAGAATTCGCTTGTAAGTATCCATGCAGAATGTTAAAAACACTCCGTCGGGCGCCTAGCTCAGCTGGTAGAGCACTGCGATCACACCGCAGGGGTCACAGGTTCGAGTCCTGTGGCGCCCACCACGCATAACCCTTCGGGCTTCACCGGGCGCACCCGCTTCAACCGCGAATCCATTCCCAAAATGACGTCTTTGAAATTAAGCGCATCATGCCGGAGGGCGAAGCCCCTTTTCCCTCTCCGTTCGTAAAGAATAACGCGCTGACCGCCGATAATTGCTAGGGGGAATCGGAATGTCCGAATTGGTCAAAGCCGGAGAGCGCAACCACAGACAGGTTGGGTACTTCTGCCATCTGAAAGTCGACGATAAACATATGGGAGGGATGCTGATTACAAACCAGGTCGGCATCCCGCTGGAATTTAAATATACCGAGCCTGTAGTGGCGACAAAGCTGCACAAAATTCTCTACGGATCCGTGCTTGAAAAATACCTCCACGAAACCGTGATTCGGGACCGGCTGGGTGCTGAAATAAGGATGCTGCCGGAGTTTTTCATCGCCCCATACGATGAAAAGGAATTTCTCGGCCCCATAAAAAGCAGGGAAATGGTGGCGATTCAAAAATATAACATGCCTCCAGGAGAATTATCGGGGCCGTTCAATAGAATACGAGACCGCGAAGCGGTAATCGAGCTCGAAGAAGAGTCGCTGCTGCTGCGACTGGCTTTTTCAACAACGAATGAATCCGTCCAGCATGATATTGCCGCCTGGCTGCAGGAAATTGCCCGGACGATGAACCTGCTGGAGCCTATGGATCGGATTGCATCCGCACTGAAAAGCATATGTGGAGAAGGCGGGAAGGGCTGAATTACTGGTTGCAAAGATCATGGAATTCTGCGGATCCGGGTCCTGAACGGGAAAGAAGTGACCGACGGAAGGGAAGGGCCCGCTTCCGGCGTTTAAACGGGAATGTGCAGGATTTCCACCTGGCTATACAACCCTGTATCGAAGATATTGGAGCTCCGCTCTGCGGTCCGGTGGCTGTTACAGACGGTCTGGGGGTGCTCGTCCAAGAAGTGGCTTTTCAGCAACGGAACAAGCTTGGCGCCATCGGAACTTCGACTTTGATTTACGGGGCCGATTTGATGCAGGAGGCCGTAGAGGTGATTCCACTGGACCTTCCGGGTATATACAAAATACGGATCCGGGAGGCTCCCCTGACCTTTGTTTCCTGCTGCCGGAGATTTAGAACGCTTGTCGGTCCCGTTCCGGTAAGGTCTACCGCGGTTATGCAGTTGCCCCATCCGAGAACAACCGGAGCCGGCGCTCTGATACCGGGAAGCCCGGAGATAAAATCTTTGATGCCCCAAGCCTTGAATTTGCCGATTTACCGGAAAAGCGTGGATATCCGGCTGCTTCCGGAACCCGAGAAACAGGGTTATCTGGAGGAGGCGGAGCAAAAAAAGAATTTTCCAGCGGATGAATGCGAACTTGTTGCCGTTTTTCGGCATGTCCCTGTGGAGATGATATCGACACTACATTTTCTCAACGATGAGAAAGCTATTATATACAGTATTTCCAGCCGACTCCAGAGAACCAGGACCCGAGTCTATGACTTGTTTGTCATTCGTGACGGTGCAAAAGAGATCCATCTGATCCCGCACAGCACAAGAAACAGGCCGGTCGTTCTCAATTAAAACAGGGGAGCGATAGTTTTTTTAAATAATAAACGGCGGGGTAAACGGTGCATAAAACAATGCAGAGCATTACCACCAATTTTAATTTGGACGAAAGCATCCTTGCGGAAATGGACAGCACCGTCAGGGAGAATTCGATTCACGGAAACGTTTCCGCATACATTCCGACCCTAACCTTTCTTTCCGGGCCATCCATCGGTAAAGAAATTCCTCTTCTCCACCGTGAGATCACCCTCGGGCGAGGGTACGATTGCGATATTGTCATACCGGATCCCGCCGTCTCCAGAAAGCATTTAAAGATAAGCTGCAGAAAGATCGTAAAAAAATCAGAACCTTCAAATATTAAAGTAGTACTTAAAGATTTAGGAAGTAAAAATGGTACATTATTGAATTATTCATTGATAAATAAAACGGTTTTAAAACCGGGAGACAAAATAATTCTTGGTAGGGTGATTCTGAAATACGAACAGCGTGACCTGGCGGAACAGCAATTCTTTGATGAAATTTATCGCCTTGCAACCATAGACAATCTGACCTCTCTGAATAATAAAGCGACCATCACCAGAATTCTTAAAGACGAAGTCGCCCGTGATGCCCGTGACCGGCGCTGGATCTCGGTCGTTCTGGCGGATATCGACCGGTTTAAAAGCCTGAATGACATTTATGGACACCTTAAGGGGGATCTGATCCTGCAGACGGTTGCCGACGTGGTTCGCACTTCCATCAGACGGCGCGACAAAGTCGGCAGGTTCGGCGGGGATGAGTTCCTTCTGGTTCTGCCGGAAACAGAGGGGAATGGAGCGGTGCAAATAGCGGAAAGAATCCGCGGCCGCCTGGAATCCTCGGTGTGCCGGGTTCTCGGGCTCAAAGAAAAGGTGACGGCAAGTTTCGGCGCCGCTTTCATTCGCGCCACGGAAGCGGGACCGGAACAGCTTCTCGATCATGCCGATATTGCCCTGTATCGTTCCAAGTCCCTCGGCCGGAATCGAGTGGAGCTATGGCAGAAGTCGGCAAGTCTTTTACCTGAAAAGTCGTGACCGGATGCTGAGAAGGAAAATAGGCGGCTTTTATCTCGTGGAGAAAATAGGTTCCGGAGGAATGTCCGATGTCTACCTGGCGATGGACCCCAGAACACGCCGGAAACGGGCATATAAAATCCTAAAGAAAAGAGTCACGAAATATCCGTCGGACTTCACAAGATTTCTGCGTGAAATTGAGATCATTGGCAGCCTGTCTCATCCCGGCATCATAACGATTTACGAAAGCGGAGTTTTGGAGGACTGCTATTTCTATTCCATGGAGTACATGGGTGGTGGAAATCTGTCGCAAAGCTTGGCCGGGAAAAGGGGCGATATCACTGCCGCTCTGAAAATTTTCCTTCGCATTTGTTCTGCAATGGCGCATGCGCACAAAAGGGGGGTCGTCCACAGGGATTTGAAGCCTTCGAATATACTTCTCAGGATCGAGGGAGAGCCCGTAATTTCGGATTTCGGAATAGCGAAATCACTTGCGATAGAGAAAGGTGCGCTGACGCAGTCCGGTGAAATTCTTGGAACCATCGCTTATTTGGCCCCTGAGCAGCGCTATGATTCCAAGAGAGTCGATCAAAGAGCCGATGTTTATGCATTGGGGGCGATACTTTACGAGATGTTGATGGGATTCCCTCCTCTAGGCAAGTTTCCCTGGCCGCAGGACGTATTGCCCGGGTCTCCGGAATTTCTTCAGCCGGTATTTGAAAAATGCCTGGCCAACAGGCCGGACAACAGGTTTGCAAATGCCGAAGAACTGGAACGTGAACTGGAAAAGTTTAAAATTTTTGAAGGAACAGAAAGCGGTGCCGTACACGCTTTACCGGAATCTACGATTACCAACGATAGAACCGCCGACGCCTGGAGTCAGCAATCCGACAGGATCGAATCATGGCTGAACAGCATGAGAGCCGGAACGACGCGGGAACGCCTCGCGGCCGTTCGCGACATGGTCGAGACCATAAAACCGTCGGAGATAAAAGCCGTACTGAAACTCTACTCCGGGGAAAACGAACGTGTACGCTGGGGTTTGATGCGCGTCCTGGGCGAACTGAGGATTCCTTCCGCTACACCGCTGATTCTAAACGACTTGAAAAATCCGTTCCATGCAGAATGTGCCATGGAAGCCCTGGGCAAGATAGGATCGGGCGAGGCATTTGAGCCGATCCTGCAGCATGTTGAAAACCATCCCGAAAGCGCCCTTATTGCTTTGATTCCACTGGCCCAGACCGGCAAGGAAAAGGCTGTTCCCTGCATCCGCCATTATTTGAATCACGAAATGTCCGTCCTGCGCCAGACTTCGATCCGCGCCCTTGCATCCATAAAATCCGGGGAGTCTCTGAAGGCGTTGAAGGAACACACTTCCGTTGAAAGCGACGAGAAGGTGCGCAACAGCCTGCTGGAGGCTGTTTATTCCCTGGAGTCCTCCCTGATTCCCCATTTGAATGTTCCCGTTGCACGGCCTGTTTTCATTGAAGGGACCGGGAACACATAGACATTCGTGTTTTCGGGATACTGAAACCCTTCGGAGGCCCGTAGGGGCGAACCTTGTGTTCGCCCTTCTTCGCTTCCATTAAGCAATATTTCTGATAGATAATTCAGCTTCCAGCAAGCCATCGCTTTTCAG
>JAFGAO010000181.1 GCA_016933615.1 Acidobacteriota bacterium | reverse complement strand
GAAGCGCTGTTACCGCTTTGGGATTTTCTCATTTGGAGGTGCTTTATCATAGGGCGATCCGCGCAGGGGGAGGTCCGCCGCCCTTTTCAACGGGCGGCTATGCGCATAATTTTCCCCGCGGTCGCCGCAATATCGGCCATCTCCCCGGGCGAGAGGGTGGGATGGACCAAAAACATCAGGCTCGTCTCGCCGAGTTCCCTGGCCACCGGCAGGCGGTCGGACGGCTGCATGCCGGCGCTCTCGAAGGCCTTTTCCAGGTAGATCTCGCCGCAGCTTCCCGTGCCGCAGGGAATGCCCGCCTCCAGGAGTTCATGGAATATGCGGTCGCGGGACCAATCGGGCTTCAGGGCTTTCGGTTCGACAAAGACATAGTATTTATAATAGGCATGATCGATCTCCTTCGGGGGAACCGTCAGCCGGAGCCCTGGAATGCGGGAGAACCCCTCGGTCAGGATGGCCGCGTTCCGTCGACGGATCTTCAACCATTGCGGAAGTTTGCGAATCTGAAGGCGACCGATGGCCGCCTGCATCTCCGTCATGCGCCAGTTCGTGCCGAAGGATTCATGGTACCAGCGAAAGCCGGGGGCATGGTCCCGGCAATACACGGCTTCGTAGCTTTTCCCGTGGTCCTTGAACGACCACGCCTTTTCCCAGATATCGCGGCGGTTCGTGACCAGCATGCCGCCTTCGCCGCCGGTGGTCACGATCTTGTCCTGGCAAAAGGAAAAGGCCGCCGCGTCTCCCATCGAACCGACAGGACGCCCCTTGTACAGGGCCCCCGTTGCCTGGGCGCAGTCCTCCACCACCCAGAGCCCCTTTTCCCCCGCCAGATCCAGGATCGGATCCATGTCGCAGGGCCAGCCCGCCAGATGAACGGCGATGATGCCCTTGGTCCCGGGAGTCAGTGCTGCGTTAATGGTTTCGGCCGTGATGTTCTGGCTGACCCGATCGACATCCGCCATGACCGGCCGCCCTCCCCGCATGACGGCGCAGCCGGCCGAGGCGATGAACGTCCTGCTGCTGACGATGACTTCATCGCCCGGCGCCGTTTCCAGGGCCATCAGCGCCGTTTCCAGGGCCACGGATCCGTTCATCAGGGCAACCGCATAACCGGTACCTGAAAGGGCGGCATATTCCTTTTCGAAGAGACGGCCTTCCTCGCCCGTCCAATAATTGACCTGCCCTGATTGCAGGACCCGCGTGACCGCCGCGATCTCGTCCTCTTCGTAACGGGGCCAGCCGGAAAAGGAGCTTCTTCCGATGCGCGATGCACCGTTTTCAGGCGAACCCTTCACGTCTGACGGCATCTTCAATATCCTTGCCCCTCTCTGATGATTTTTGCCGGGACGCCGTAAGCGACGGCGTTGTCGGGAATATCCCGGTTGACGAAGCTCATGGCGCCGACCACGGCGTTGGCGCCGACGGTCACCCCCGGCATCACGACGCTGTGTGCGCCGATCCGGCAATTTTTTTTGAGGAGAACAGGCCCCTTTTTGTTATCGATTGTGGAAACAGAATAGATGGAGCAGTGGGAGCCGATCTGCACGAAATCCTCGATAGTCACGCCGTGTCTGGCGTTGATGTACGTGTAGGCCCCGATGTCCGTTTTGTATCCGAGGCGGAAATTGCGGACGTGTTGGACGATCCAGTGATACTTTGTAGGCTTCCCCTCCTTGATTTCAGGATACTGCCATGTATCGAAACGGTCCTTCTCCGGTTTTTCATTCATTTGGAATTCCCCTGAATTCTTCCATCGTGGCCTGCCCGGGCTGGTTGATTCCTTCCCGCTTCACGATCTTCCAGGCCGTCAGGAAGAGAATCTTCATGTCGAGCAGAAAACTCTGATGATCCACATACCACACATCCAGCTCGAACCTTTCCTCCCAGCTCAGGGCGTTGCGGCCGTTCACCTGCGCCCAGCCGGTAATGCCGGGGCGGGCTTCGTGACGCCTTTTCTGCTCCTGTGTGTAAAGCGGCAGATATTTCATCAGGAGCGGCCTGGGGCCGACCAAACTCAAGTCGCCCTTCAGCACATTGAAAAGCTGCGGCAGCTCGTCCAGACTCCATTTCCGCAGGGTGGCGCCCAGCTTCGTCATCCGCTTTTCGTCGGGCAGCGGCAAACCGTCCCTGTCGCGTTGGAGGGACATCGTTCTAAACTTGAGGATTTCGAACGGCTTGCCTTGAAATCCGGGGCGCTGCTGACGAAAGAAGATCGGTCTGCCAAGGGAAATCCTGACGAGCAG
>JAFGAO010000180.1 GCA_016933615.1 Acidobacteriota bacterium | reverse complement strand
TGCGGCAAAGACACTAGGAAACCGTACCCGCGGGCTCATGGGTAATCTTAGACGATTTTTTCGGGTATTTTCCCTTGACTAAACACATTCAGGGGGCGGACGGTGCAACGGCGGCGAAAGAGATCCTTATCAAGTCCACGGTTGAAGCCTTCGGTGTGATCCTACTTGCGGCTATGTTCTGCAAGCGAGAGGGCGTCATCCGGCCCGACCTAGCGCGGCACGGCGTCATCGAGCTGCAGCCGGTTCTTGGGAAACAATTTCTCGCGTTCCTAAATTCGATTCGGCAAAACCTTGTCGCGCTCGGCCTGGATCGGAAAAAGGCGGATGATGTTTTAGACCTGGGACGCTACCTTGACGCGAAGGCCAAGTCCGCCGAGGATCCCCAGCCCTCAGGCTCGGATCCGGCCAAGATCGAGCCCCAGGCGCCGCCTCAGCGCGAAGGCGCCGGGCATGGCGGCCCGGATGAGGCTTCGGATGCAAACGCGGCCGAGGGTGCCGAGCCCGGCCCGGACGGGAAGGATGAGCCATGAACCGGCCCAGGATTCGGCCGCCGAGCCCCGGAGAAGCCGTTAACGGAACGATCTTGAGGCGGCGAACCGCCGGGACGCGGACATGTCCCGTCTGCATGAAACCGCTTCCCCCTGGAGGGCGGACGTTGCGGCGCTATTGTTCGTCCAAGTGCAGACTCTTGGCTTGGGCGGTTGACGCCCTGGCCGAGGCTTTGCAGGAAGGCCGGGCGGAAGGGCTTCGGGAGCGGGCGCGGCGCCTGGGCAAGGAGTGATGGCCGTGAATCGCGTCGTGAAGTTGTTTCTCGCGATTGCCCGGGGAGAGGGTCCGTTTCGCTGTCCCGACAAGTCGGATCCGTATGGCAGCCCGGGCGTCTCGATGTCGGATATGGAATTCATGTTGAGCGAGCGGAACTTGCGCCGTCACGATGAGCTCATGGAGGCGCTGGGCGCGTCTGACGAGGGCGGCCCGGCGAAGCGAAAGGGGCGGCCGTGAACATCGTCGAGGCGATCCGGGACCGAAACCTTTTGGGTGCCCTGCCCGCGCTCCGTGATTTGGGGAGCTGGGAGAATTGGTTGGTCTGCCTCAGGGGGATTTTCGCGCTTGGGATGGATCATGATGAGCTCGCCGTTTACAGGCGTTTCACGGGCCGAAAGAATGCGCCGACGCGTCCCTTCCGGGAGGCGTTTTTGATTTGCGGACGGCGCGGCGGGAAAAGTTTCATCTCAGCCCTAATCGTCGTTTACCTGGCCACGCTCCGATCCTGGGATGTCACGCTCGGGCGCGGTTATATCCTATGTCTCGCTTGTGATCGAGAGCAAGCGAAAGTCGTTTTTTCCTACATTCGAGACATCCTCCGGCTTCCGATTTTTAAGGGCATGATCGAGGAAGAACTAAAAGAAGAAATCGGTCTCACAAATAAAATCACAATCGCGGTTCATACGGCTAATTATCGAGCGCTGCGGGGATATCGAATACTTGCGGTTGTCGCTGATGAAATCGGATTTTGGAGGGTTCAAGGCGTTAGCCCTGCGAATGAAGTTTTAACGGCGCTGCGTCCGGCCCTGGGCGAACAGGAAGGTTCGCTGCTGTTGGCCATCTCAACGCCTTACTCAAAAACCGGACCGATGTATGAAGCTTTCCGCGATAGGTTTGGGAAGGATGACCCGTCAACCTTGGTTTGGAAGGCCGGAACGCTCGATATGAACCCGACCTATGCCCGGGACGTGATTGAGCGGGCGAAGGTCGAAGATCCGGCGGCGGCGGCGGCCGAATATGATGCGGTTTTTCGTTCGGACCTTGAGGCGTTCCTTTCGACCGATGCGCTGGAGGCCGTAATTGTCCCGGGCCGATTCGAGCTTCCGAAACTCAAGGGTGTGTCCTATGTCTCTTTTTGCGATCCGAGCGGAGGACGCGGAGATAGCATGACACTTTCTATTGCCCATTCTGAGGGTGAAAAAATCGTGCAGGATGCTATCAGAATCCGGCGGCCGCCCTTCGATCCGGCGGCCTGCGTTCGCGAGTTTGCCGAGGTTCTGAAAGCCTATGGCGTCAAGGAAGTCACGGGGGATCGGTACTCGGGCGAGTGGTGCAGCTCCGCCTTCGAGCGGGAGGGAATTTATTACAAGAATAGTGAGCTTGCGAAGTCAGAAATCTATTTGGAGTTTTTGCCGCTTGTCATGCGCGGCGGCGTTGAACTTTTAGACCATGAACAGCAACTTATTGAATTCCGGCAGCTCGAGCGGCGGACGGGGCGCGGGCGGGATACGATAGATCATCCCCTAGGGCTTCACGATGATATTTCAAACGCGGTGGCGGGCGCTTGCGTTTTTGCCTCGAGGTCGGCGGCTGAGTCCGGTCCCGTTATTTTTCTCGCCGCGAGCGGCCCGTTAGATTGGTTTAATGCCGCGCAGGGCGGAACGCGGCCCATCCCGATAGATACCAAGGGCATCGACTCTTGGATGAAAAAAAATCCCAGGAGGTTTTAACGTGAATGAAATTTTAATCCAGACGGCGAATCTTAGAAAACCCAGCGAGCGGCCGAGGTCGAAAGTCGCGGGCCGAGTTATTTCGACGGGCGGCCTGCCGCGTCCGGGCGATTCAATTCCCGTCCCCCCCGCGCCCGTCCAGCTCGCGTCGTTCGCCTTGGAGGAGCGGATCGCCGAAAAAAATCCCGAGCTCGTCGAACGGCTCCGCATGCTAAAAACAATCTCGGCCGAGGCGACCGACAAAGAGCTGCGCCCGGTTTTTGAGATTGTCGAAAAGAGGCGGGCGGCGCGGCCGAAGGAAATCGCTTTGGTCTGCACGAATTGCCGAAAAGTCATGCGGCGGGTTTCCTATGAGACTTACAGGCGTTATGCTGAGTCAAGAATTCCGATGGCCTGCCCCGCATGCAATTTTCAAAGGCTGAAGGATGGCGGCGTTGTGCGCGAGATGTCCACGGCCGAGGTCGCGGCTTACGACGCCGAGCTCGCCGAGAGCTTCAAACGCGACTCGCAACGACGCAAAGAACTTGAGCGGGTCGCCTCGATTGCCCGGCGCGCCGTCCGTGAGGAACTCGGCCGATGAGCGAGCTGGATCCGAAATACTTGGACCCCGCACACAACGATTTTATCCAGGTCCATGACGTTGACGACGCGGCGTCCGAGGGAGACGGCCGCGCTCCGTTCGCAACGCTCGAAGAGCTGACCGCGCCGGCGCCGACGCCGAAGGCCGACACCCGGGGGGGCGGGGTCGCGCCTGATCCTGTGGCGCTCACGATCGCGCTGCGCGAGCAAGGCCAAGAAGTCCTCCGCGTCGGCTCTCTTTTTCTTCAAAAAATGTCGGATGGGATTTTTCGCGACGAACGCGGCCGATCCCTCGCCGAGCTGGACCCGGACGACCTTGAGCGGATCGCGGCCGGAATCCAATGGCGTTAAGTGTTCTCCTCCTGGGGGCGGCGTCGGGGCGCTCGAAATGGCTTCGGCGCCGCCCTTCCCCTCGGCGGTGAGACGGGGGAGCGGGGCTCGGGCCGGAGGCTCCCCAGGCTTGCGGGACGCCATGCGGCGAATTCGTGCCTCATGATGAAACCGTAGGACGGGGAGGGAATTCTAAGGGATGGAGAAAGCCAAATCTACCACTTGACAAATAATTGACATATGTCAATCATAAAGTCATGATTGACTTAATTAAGAAACTCAAGGCGGTTTTAAAGGAAAAGGAAATCAGCCCAGAGACAGCTGCGCGCTATATAGGTGTTTCAGGAAGGGAGGTTCGGCGCTGGATTGAAGGCAAAGTCACCCCTCTCCCTTTAAGCCGCAAAGCGATTAAAGCCGGGATTAAACAAATTGAGAGAAATCTTTAGGAGGGGCTAATGCTTCTTTACTTTGCCCTTATGTTTCTAATCTCTTTAGCCTTCGGTTATGAACAGGCTTTTACAGAAACTACTCTCGCAATGGGCCGGGCATTGGATGAAACGGGTTCGCGCACGGGCTACCAAGATGCTATAACCCCGCCGAAATCCACCCGTTTGTTTGTTGCTATATGGGCGCTCACTTTGGGTGGGGTGATCTTTGGATTCATCAAATATGGCCTGCTGTTCGGCATTCTAACTCTCTTAGGATTATTCCTATTAATAATTCCATTGAATAAAGCCGTTATCCTTCCAAAAAAAAATTGCGAGCATTTTAGAAAAATAATTACTAATTCGATGATTCGGCGCCATGCTGATTATGTCAAGACAGGAGATGAAATACGAGCCGGTGCAATGGCTGAATTGTTAGAGAAAGCCGGGATCCCAGTAAATGAATTCGTTGAAAGCATAATGAGAAAAGGCAAGCCGTCGTCGAATGGTTTGACCGACGCAAGGAAATAGGGGGAAAAATGATATGAAGCCTATGACCCAAATAGCCCAAGAAGGAACTATTTTGATAATAGAGGGGGGGGCATGAAAGACAACTTTTTGCTTTCTACGCTGGCATTCGTCCTTGGGATAATATTTGTATTCTCCATGACGTTTTTAGATAAGGGCAAGAATGGAGAACATGAACAAATAGCTAGGGGCGATTTGAATTTATTAGGATGGGGGATGATTATTGGCGCGTCAGTTTATAAATCAGCAAAAAAGAGACGACTTAGAAAAGTTGAAGATTCTATGCGAAGAAAAATATTTGAACTTGGTGGCTTGATAATTATAACGCTTCCCTTGATATTCTCTTCGCTTAATCCATACTATCCTTATGGTCCCATAATGACTTATGTAGTCCCATTATGGGCGTGGATTGCATATATAGGTGTATTGAAAAAAACAATTAGTAGTCAAGCTGATAAAGCTGATAAGGATGTATAAGGGCGAGACAGCAATAGGAAAAAAAAGCGGGGATATATGAACATAAAGAAAGATAAAAAGGGACGGTTCAAGATAGACTTTCGTTGCAGAGGTCGAAGGATTATTAGGGTCATCGGCTCAAGTAAGCGTGAAGCGGAGGCGGTCGCGGCGGCTATCAAAACGGATATCATGCGGGATCCTTACAGCTTCGGGCGAAAAAAAGCCGAAACGATGTTCGAGGATCATGCCCGGGAATTCCTGCAGCTTTATTCGAAAGAGAATAAGCGGAGCTGGAGGCGCGACGAAAACTCGCTCGATCACTTGGCCGCGTTTTTCAAAGGCAAATTCCTCTCCGAGATTAAGCCGGAGGCGATCGAGAAATACCGAGTCCAGAGGAAGGCGGCGGGCGTCTCCCCGGCGACGATCAATCTCGAGCTCGCCTGTCTCAAGACTTGTCTCTCCAAGGCGGTTGAATGGGAGAAACTCGACCGGAACCCCGCAAAGGCGATCAAGAAATATCGGCTCAATAACGGCCGGATGCGGATCCTGACGGCGGAGGAGTCGCGGCGCCTTATCGCGGCAGCAAGCCCGGCGCTCCGGCCCGTTCTCGTCGTCGCGTTAAATTCAGGAATGAGGCGCGGGGAAATCCTCTCGCTCCGATGGAAGGACGTCGATTTCGTAAAGGGGACGCTATTAATCGAGGACTCGAAGAGCGGAAAATCCCGACGCGTCCCGATGAACGCTCCGACGTTTGAGGCGTTGCGGGGGATCGCGCGGCGCCCGGATGCGGAATTCGTGTTCGAGAATCTCGAAACGCGGACTCATGTCCTGGACGTCAAGACGGCATTTCATGGCGCTTGTCGTCGGGCCGGGATTACGGGCGTCCGCTTCCACGATTTGAGGCATACGGCGTTGACGCGGATGATTGAATCGGGTGCGGACCTTGTGACGGTTTCTCAGATCGCAGGACACTCAACGATCCAAATGACGATGCGCTACGTTCATCCGAGCGAAGGGACGCAACGGGCGGCGGTTGAGAAATTAGCCGAATTCTTCCGGGAAACCGGAAACAAAGCGGAAACTGTCGTTCTCCCGCGTCCCGTAATCGACTATAAATCAAGGCTTTAGGGACGGGAAGGCGCGGACTCTTAATCCGCGGGTTGAAGGTTCGAGTCCTTCACGGGTCACTTCTTTTTTTTCCCCGTCCGGAATCGGAGCGCGAGCGCG
>JAFGAO010000017.1 GCA_016933615.1 Acidobacteriota bacterium | reverse complement strand
ACCTTGTGTTCGCCCTGAACCTTGTGTTCGCCCTGAACCTTGTGTTCGCCCTGAACCTTGTGTTCGCCCTGAACCTTGTGTTCGCCCCGCCTCGGATCGCGGATTGAAGATTGAAGATTCGGGCTGGTTTCGATACCGACCCCGATACTGCAGCCGGCCGGAATGATACGTTGCCGGCCGCGAGGGGAAAGAAAACCAAATCCGCCGGAACATATTCCGCCGTCATTTCGTTATTATGAAAAAAGGCTGGGGGGACAGGATGAAAAGACTTTATAAAAGTCGGAAAAACCGGGTCATCGACGGCGTCTGCGGAGGCATCGGCGAATACCTGAACATAGATCCCGTGCTGGTCCGGATCGTGGCCGTCTTCTTTTTATTCGTCGGCGGCTCGGCCCTGATCGCCTACATCGTGGGCATGATTATCATTCCGAAAGCCCCCATCGAAGCGGGGGAAACCGAAGAAAACGGCGGGGAGAAGACCGCGCCCGTTTCGGAGAGATCGGAAGGCTCCGCAAAAGCCGGCGGCCTGATTCTGGGCATTATCCTGATCGCTTTAGGATCCCATTTTCTGCTGCGGAACATACCCTTCTTTCAACAATTTTACTGGCGCTTCTGGGACTTCGGATGGAATTTTTTCTGGCCCTCCGTCCTGATTCTCATCGGGCTGATGGTCATCCTCAAAGGTTCCCGTAAATAATTCTTCCAGGGCAGGAATAATAGAAAAAAGGTCAGTAGCGCGATACCCTCGAGAGAAAGCAGGTACCAGGGCCAGGGCCCGAGCAGGTCGAGAAGCGAGGGGGCCGCGGGCTTCCCGCACAGGTAGCCGTAATTCCAATCCATGAGGGCGTTGATCGCCCCTAGCGCAAGCGCATAAACATTCAGTGCGACCATCATACGCAAGACACTGTCCCTTCGCGGACGGAACTTCCTCGCGGCGATGATGAACGCGATTCCGACCAGGATCGCTCCGTGCCCCCAGAAAAAGAGGAAAAAATCCCGGGACGGGAACCCCCCGGCCAGATCCGGCGTCACGAGTGCCTGCAGCGTCCCTCCCAGGCCCCAGAAATAGGTGATTTCGCAAAGAAACCGGGAGGGGCGGATTAAGGAAACAGTACACGCGACAAGAACCACGCTGCACAGATCCAGCGGCAGGGAGTACTCCCAGCTCAAAACCCCCGCCCTCGCCTGCAGGACATAAAAGACCGCCCCGTACAGAGCCGGCAGCAGGGCAAGCGACCGTCCCAGCCGGTTCCGTCCTGAAGGCGTCAGCTTCCGGGCGGTGCGGGCTACCAGAAAGCAGAGTCCGGCCAGGATCCCCAGTGCGGCGATGTGGGGCGCAGAAAAGGAATGAAAGCCGGGAGTGGGCATGGTCATGGCGAGCGGCGCTCCTCATTCAAACAAGGCGGAATTTCCCCGCAGGCTGCATCCGCCGCCGACTTTTTTCCCGCATTCGGGACAAATCCTGTCTCTGCGGCCGCGAAGGTCTCTGTTGCAGTAGGGACAGCGGCCGCCGGGTACCGCGGATCCGCACAGATCGAACCTGAGCATAATTTCGCGCAGTTGATCTCTCGCTTTTTCCTGCCGCACGAGGTGGACGCGAGTAAGGGCTGGATCGCGCAGAAGTTCGGCCTCGCGCGTCAGCAGAATTCTTCGATCTTTCTCTGCGCGGCGGATGACATCCTCACGAAAGGCTTCATTCAGAATCCGTGTGTCGAAGCCGAGCATGCGCAGGCGGCGGGCCAGCCGTCCCAGAGCGGGTTCGGCCAGAAAACAGGTTCTTCTCAACGGTTTTTCCCTCAAGCGGATAACCGGACCGACATCGAGGGACTCGAAAGCCGGGTAGACGCTGACCGTATCCCCGTTTCCGAGGCATTGGGAAAATTCCACGGAATCCCCGTTTGCCAACACCATTTCGACCTGATCCGGCGGTATCTTGAAATCCCGCAGCAGGTCCCCAACCGTGAAGGCGCCTTCAAAAAAATGAGAAAAACGGCGCTTCCGTTTCCCGGGAGGCAGGAAACCGTTGAGCTCCTCATAAAAGCGCAGATGGATTTCCGATTTCATGAAAACGTTTCCTGTTCCCCGTTGCATCCATTTTACGGGGAACCGGTTATGGCAAAATCAACAGCCGATAAATCCTCTGAATTTGGTTGCGTTGCCTGTATACTGTGCCTGGGCTTTGCCGGTGACGACGCTGTAAGGCCCGTATTTCATAAACAATAAAATACTCCGTATCAATCTTAAATAGCTATGCACCGCGACCCGGAGTTTTTCGAGGATAGGGAACTCAATCTCGTCTACATGGCAAGACGGCTGAAGGAATCGCTCGTGGTTGAAGGATTGCTGGATGCCGGCGGCGTGGACTACGCCGTCGAGCCGGCGTACTACCAGAGCGGCCTTCTGTTCCGATCCACGAAGATAGGCGCGTATTTTTATGTTCTGCCCGAGCACGAGGACCGCGCCCGTGCGGTCCTGCGCCAGGGCGGATACACTCCCTACGAAATCCCTCCCGGCTGTTGACTTCCTTCAGGGATCCAATAGCCTCAGTTTGCATCCCGGGAGATATGTGGATAAAAAATTCAGCGCGCAACGGTGAGGTCCGCGGAAAATTGCAATATGAAAGCCCTGTGAGTGCCGGTCCATTCTCGCTGATTTCTTTTACTCCAGTCTAAAATACTCGCGACTATTTTAGACTATAGGTAAAAGTGGATTCACTATAAACAGGATACTCAGGGGAGCGACGTGGAGCTGGAATATTTCAGAGACGTGGACCGGCGCGAAGTGGATTTTGTCGTTGTCGAAAAGAGGAAACCGGTCCTGATGGTGGAGTGTAAATTCGGGGATGCGGAAATCGGCCGGGGATTGCACTATATGAAAGCCCGGTTTCCGGATTGCGAAGCCTTTCAGATCAGCGCCACCGGGACAAAGGACTACCGGTCTCCCGAAGGCATCCGCGTCTGCCCTTCACTGCTGTTACTGCAGACGCTCGTATAATCCGCTTTATCGGGCTTCGTAGAATTTATCCCTTCTTTTGTCCGGTTAAGGGCTCGCGCCAAAATGTAAATTTATTTTTGTGCGAACCCTAAGGATTCACCGCGGAGGCGCAACCCGATCGGCAGCCGAAGTCATACGGAACACTCTAACATTAACCTGCCGATCGGGTTGCGCCTCCGCGGTGCGTTCTTTTATTATTGTATTTCCAGCTGGGCGCCGGCGCTGTAGGCGGCGAATTCGGGCGCATACATGGGCTGCACGGTTGACGGGGCGACCCTGAATGTCCCGGCCGTGGCCGCCCGGATCCGGTACTTGAACGTGTACTGCCCCTGCGGCAGCTGCTCGAAAAAGAAGTTGGTGCCGGAGTCCCGGATCTCTTCGTACCAGGAAATGCCCAGGTCCCATTTGTACCGCGAAAGGTTGCCGGAGGGCTCGAATCCCGCGCCGCGCGGGTCGCGCAGGTGGACGTACTCCATCGGGTGTTTGGTTTCGAGCGAAAGGTGCACCTCGACCTCGTCCCCCGGCTCGAGCGCCGCACCTTCCCACATAGGCTCGAGCGTGTATTCCTTCCCGTCGTGGACGCGCCTGAAGTAGCTCCGGGAAAGCCGGATGTAGTCGCCCCGCTCCTCTTCGGGAAGCTGCTCGGTGGAGAAGTGCCAGGTGGCGGATGCGAACATGTGGCCTTTCGCTGTTTTTTCGACCGTGATGGTTGAGGTTGCGGCCGGGTCGATCTTTTCTCCGGGGATGACGATCTGGTTTTTCTTTCCGGTGTATTTGTCCGGCTCGAAAATGAAGGACGTTTTTTGATTTCCGACCGTAACTGTCGCGTCTTCACGAATACCCAGTTGTCCGGTTTCCTTCAGGTAATGTGCGAGGGAGTAGATAACCTCGGCCGTGGCGCGGGTGGACTTCCAGTGGTTCATTTTCTTGTTCAGGAACAGCCACTGGATGAGCCCGTCCAGTTTGGGATCATCCGGGATCAATTCCATTTCCGTCCGGACGGCGAATGCATGGGTCTCGATGGTGTCGTTGTACCAGATCCAGGCGCGGTCCTCGGGCGCCCAGAAGGTTCCCTGATCGGGGGCGGTTTTGGCCGAATCCATGACGCTCTCCCAGACCAGCATCGCGTCGCCGGTGCGGTCCATCCGTTTCAGCGTCAGGGCCAGGTAGCCTTTGAGATAGGGGCTGTGCGCCTTCCAGTGTTTGAAACTGAAGTCGAGCATGGTCCGGCGCTCTTCGGGCGTGAAGAGATTCCCGTACCAGGATTCGTCCGGGTAGCTGGACAGAACGTAGTTGATGAAGGTGACGAACTCCCAGCCGCGGTCGTGATCGATCATGTCCCTGACGATCTCGTCCAGGTAATGCCGGTGCGTGTAGTTCCATGCTTTCAAAACCATATCCCGGGGAATGTCGACGCCGAACTCGAGGGCTTTTGAGAAGCCATGAAGCAGGTAGAGTGTCATGTATGGGGAAGGCGGGCCTCCGGGAAACCAGGGGAATCCTCCGCCCGATGTCTGCGATTGGCTCAATTTGGCCAGCGAGGCGTCCTGCTGCGCCTTGGTGATTCGCGAGTCGAGAACTCTGATCAGTTCTGAGGCGTCTTCATCTCCCCCCTGCGCCGCCTGGAGCCAGGGAGTCTCCTCCAGCGCCATCTTCCTGTTGGGGTCGGAGGTGTCCCACCGTTCGTAGCGGGTTTCGCGCAACGAGAACTCTTTCGCCATTTTTTCTATGGCGGGGTACTGTTTGTAGAGAGAAGAAAGAATCCCGGTGGAGACGAAGCGGTTGAGCGTCTGCTCCGTGCATTCGTAGGGGTAGTCGACGAGGTAGGGCAGGGCGGAGAGCACGGAATAAAAAAGCTGCGCGTCAAGAGTGACCACCATCTGCTCGTTGATGCGGGTTGGATCGTCATCTTTCGCCAGATCTTCGAACCGGATCACGCGCCGGCTTTGATCTTTAAGCGTCACGAAGCGCGACTGCATCAGGTGCATCCGACCGGGAAGGATGGGGATGGGGCGCAGTTCGCCGTCGGAGAAATCGCCGGAGACGGCCGTGACCTTGAACGCGATCCGGCCGACCCGGGAAGGAGCCTTTATCGGAAATGTCAGATCGGTTCCGCCATTTGCCGCGACGGTGAATGGTCTCTGGAATGCATCGGATTTGGCCAGACCGAAGTCGGACAGAATGCTTGCGTCGGTTGCCGGGTCGATGATGTCGAAGTTGAGATAACCTTCCAGTTCACGGTCTGACGCGTTGTTGACGACGACCTTGATTTCCGCGTGGTCCCCCTCGCGCAGGAAGCGGGGGAGATAGGGCCGGACCATCAGGTTTTTGACGCTTTGGGCTTCTTTCTGGACGAAACCGGATTTCAGATCGCGCGTAATGGCGTGGACCCATACATTCCACGATGTGACCGAATCGGGCACATCGAATTCGAAAGAAACAGAGCCGGTTTCGTCTGTGAGTAAATGCGGTTTCCAGAAGGCGGTCTCGCTGAATTCGCTTCGCAGCTCCGCCGCAGGCAAATCCTTTTCCGCATCTTCCGATTTATCCTCCTCCACTTGAGGCAATGCAGTTGGCGGAGCGGCAACTCCGGCGGCTTCGGAAATTTCATCAGCGTAGCGCACATCGTTTGCTGTGGCGCTATCCTTTTGCAATACAATACCTCCCTCGATCCCACCGGCGACGCCCCCTGCTATTGCGAATCTTCTCCTTCCAACCCCACCGATTCCATAACCTCTGTAGAAAAGCAGCCGATCCTGTTCGAAGCCCGGTATGTCTGGTCCCCGATTGAAACCGCGGCTTCTCAATCGAAGATTATTGGCTTCTCCAAGGTTAGCCGATGCCGGATTCAACCAGATCCGGCTGGGATAAAGGCTGATGGGATTGAAGGGCGAGTGGTCTACAAAGGCATCAAGGCTGCGGTCGTACATATAGGCCAGCAGCTCGGCGGCCGGTACGGCGATATCCTTTCCCGCCGGACCGGTGACACGGACGCTCCATTTTTCCTTTTTCCCCGGCTGGAGCCGGTCCCGGAAGGTGGAAAATGCCACTTTCAGCTGCTTGTCGTCCCAGGGGACATAAACCTCGCTCGATAACCGGATGAACTGATTATCGCGCACAAGGGTCAGGGTGGCTCCCAAACCGCCGCGATCCTCTGCGGTGATGGGGATTTCCAGCAGGGAAGGGTCTTTGCCCGTCAGCAGTTCTTTCCTTTGAATGCATTCCCCGTCCCGGTAAAGCTCGAAAACCATGAACTGGTCTTGCAGTCCGGAATGCGCCAGGAAGCGGGCCGTGTCCCCGACCTTTACGGAACCTTTTTCCGCTTCAAATATTGCCGGGAGTCGCAGATTCATGGAACCGGAGGCGACGACGAATTCCCTTCGCGTCTCGTATTTTTCCCCGAAATCGTCGGTGGTTTCATAGATGATCCGGTAGGCCCCCGCAGCAAGACCGGAAATCGACACGGTGCCTTCCCCTTTTTCATTATGGGATACGGATCCCGAAGCCCGGGCGGCGCCCTCTTCCCACTGCATCAGGAGGTTTGTCGCATCGTAGCCGTGGTTCCATCGTTCCCGCCGCAGGTCGCCCGGCGTCTGGTACCCGGTCTTTTCCCGGAATTCTTCCGGGAAAAACAGAGGCTGTTCCGCCGGCAGAAGGGT